>ONLD01000096.1 GCA_900318565.1 uncultured Bacteroidales bacterium | reverse complement strand
ATATGCAGACTCTCATATCCATTCGGCCGCGGGGTGGTGAGCCAGTCCCGGAGCCGTTTCGTGTCGGGCTCGTATTCTTCGGTCACGTACGAATAGACCTTCCAGCAGAGGTCCTGCTCGGTCTTGTGGTCGGCTTCGCAGTCTATGATGAAGCGGATTGCGAACACGTCATAGACCCCTTCGAAAGGCACCTTCTGCACCTGCATCTTGCGGTAGATGGAGTAGGCGCTCTTCGTGCGTACTTTCAGGGTATAGCTAATGCCGGCGGCCGAGAGCTTCTTCTTCAGCGGCTCTATGAACTCCTCCTTCAGCCTCTCGCGGTCCCTTTCGGTGGCTTTCAGCTTGTTGGTGATGGCCCTGTACTGCTCCGGCTCGGCGTGGCTGAGGTAGATGTCTCCCAGCTCGCTGTTGATTTTATAAAGTCCCAGCTGGTGCGCGAGGGGCATATACAGCATCAGGGTCTCCAGCAGCTTCTGGTCCCGGGAGTCTTTGGGCTTGATGGTGGATATCTTGTTGAGCCCGTCCACCATCATCTGCACATCCTGCGGGAAGCCGCTGATGTCTATGTCTTTATGGATGCGCGTCGCTTCGTGCAGATACACAGCGGCTCCGCACGCTTCCGGCAGGCCGATTTCATCGGTGACGATGCGGGCCGTGCCGTCGGCGTGACCTATGAAGGGAGATCCGTCATAGCGGGTCTCCCCTTCGAGTGCCGCGAGGGCTATCTGCCGGGCTCTCTGTATCACTTGCTGGTGTAGTTGTCGAAATAACCCTGCACGAGTACGATAGGAGTGCCTTTGTCGCCGGAGCCGGAGGTCAGGTCGCAGAGCGAACCGATAAGGTCGGTGAGCTGGCGGGGGGTGGTGCCTTCGGAGGCCATCTTGCCCTTGAGGTCGTTGTCCTTGGCCTTGATGGAGGCGGAGATGGCTTCTTTGAGGGCCTGGCCGCTGAGCGTGGCGAACTCATTGTCAGCGAGGTATTTGAGCTTCAGCTCATTGGGGGTGCCGATGAGTCCGTCGGTGAAGGCGGGGGAGACCACGGGGTCTGCGAGCTCCCATATCTTGCCCTTGGGGTCCTTGAAAGCGCCGTCGCCATAGACCATCACTTCGACGTGCTTGCCGGTCTTGTCGAGAATCTGCTTCTGGATGTCGAACACGAGGTCGCGGCACTCTTTGGGGAAGAGCTTGACCGTGTCTTCCGTGGCTTTGTTGGAGCCGAGCAGGCCATAGACGGGATTGCAGCCGCTGCCCTGGACTGGTGCGTCGAGGATGTTGTCCAGACCTAGCACTACCTTGGCTCCGGCCTCGCGCAGCTTGCGCTTCGAGCGCTGGCGGGTGTGGATGTCGCAGGTGATGACGGTGTCGGTGTAGTTGAGTATGGTCTCGGGGCGGTTGGAGAAGATGATTTCAGCTTCCGCTCCGGCCTCTTCGATGATGCCGCGGTAGTAGGCCACGTAGTCCACTCCAGTGAATTCGTGCGGGTTGGTGCCGAAAAGCTCACGGTAGCGCGCTTCGGTCAAGGTCGAGGTGTAGGGGTTGATGCCGGCTTCTTCCATCTGGTCCTGGTTGAGCAGCGCGTTGCCTACCTCGTCGGAGGGGTAGCTGAGCATAAGGACAACCTTCTTGCAGCCCTTGGCGATGCCGCGGAGGCAGATGGCGAAGCGGTTGCGGGAAAGGATGGGAAAAATTACGCCGACCGTCTGCCCGCCTGTCTTGGCGCGCACGTCTGCGGCGATGTCTTCTACCGAGGCGTAATTGCCCTGCGAACGGGCTACCACGGATTCGGTTATGCAGACGACATCCCTGTCACGTAGCTGGAAGCCTTCTTCCTCGGCTGCTTCAAGTACACTGTTAACTGCGATTTCGGCGAGATTGTCGCCCTTGCGGATGATTGGGCAGCGGATCCCCCTGGAGACCGTGCCGACTTTGCGTTCGTGAGTTTTCATACTTCAAAATTCTACTACAAATATAATAAAAGATTAGTATATTCGCACCGTAAATGAAATTTGTTCTCGAATCTGAATATAAACCTTCCGGTGACCAGCCACAGGCCATAGAGCAGTTGTGCTCGGCCCTGCGGGAAGGCGTGCCGGACGTGACTCTGCTTGGAGTCACCGGTTCCGGCAAGACCTTCACGATGGCGGGCGTAATCGAAAAGCTGCAGCGCCCCGCCCTTGTGCTCAGCCACAACAAGACCCTGGCTGCACAGCTGTACGGCGAGTTCAAGTCTTTCTTCCCGTCCAACGCCGTGGAGTACTTCGTGTCCTATTATGATTATTATCAGCCCGAAGCCTACCTGCCGACCACCGATACCTATATAGAGAAGGACCTCAGCATCAACGACCAGATTGAGAAGCTGCGCCTCTCCGCAGCCTCGGCCCTTATGAGCGGGCGGCGGGACGTGATAGTGGTGTCGAGCGTCAGCTGTCTCTACGGCATAGGCAATCCTGATGACTTCCACGCCCAGACGATCGAGGTTGTCAAGGGGGAGCGCCGCACCCTTACAGGTCTGCTTTACAAGCTTGTGGACGCTTTGTACAACCGCACGGAGACGGACTTCAAGCGCGGCACGTTCCGGGTGCACGGAGACATCATCGACGTGTTCCTCGGCGGCTCCGACGAAGCGGTGCGCATAGAATTCTTCGGCGACGAAGTGGATGGGCTGAGCCTTATCGACCCCGTCACGGGAGCCCACATCGAGGAGCTCGAGCGGGTCAGCATCTGCCCGGCCACTAATTTCGTGACCACGCGCGAGCGCTCGATTGCGGCCGTCAGCGCCATCCAGGACGACCTGGTGAAGCAGATTGACTGGTTCGAGTCCCAGGGCCGGAGCCTTGAGGCCAAGCGCCTGAAGCAGAGGGTGGAGTACGACCTGGAGATGATTAAGGAGATGGGCTATTGTCCAGGCATCGAGAACTATTCCCGCTACTTCGACGGGCGCAAGGAGGGGGAGCGGCCGTTCTGCCTGCTGGACTATTTTCCGAAGGACTACATTACCTTCATAGACGAGAGCCACGTGACGCTGCCGCAGGTGCGCGCGATGTACGGAGGCGACCATTCTCGCAAGTCGGTGCTGGTGGAATACGGCTTCCGGCTTCCGGCCGCCTCGGACAACAGGCCGCTGAAGTTCGAGGAGTTCGAAGCGCTGACCGGGCAGACGGTCTATGTGAGCGCGACGCCGGCGGATTACGAGCTGCAAAAGTCGGAAGGGCTTGTGGTAGAGCAGGTTGTGCGTCCTACCGGGCTGCTTGACCCGCCCATCGAGGTGCGTCCTATCGAGGGGCAGGTGGATGACCTCGTGGAGGAAATCCGCAAGCGGGCGGAAGTCGATGAGAGGGTGCTGGTGACGACGCTTACCAAGCGTATGGCGGAGGAACTGGACGAATACCTGCGCCGTATCGGGGTGCGGGTGCGCTATATCCATTCGGACGTGGACACTTCCGAGCGCGTGGAAATCATCGAGGACTTCAAGAACGGGCTCTTCGACGTGCTGGTGGGCGTGAACCTCCTGCGCGAGGGCCTCGACATACCGTCGGTGTCGCTGGTTGCCATCCTGGACGCCGACAAGGAGGGCTTACTGCGCACCGGACGCGCGCTGACGCAGACTGCGGGCCGTGCCGCGCGCAACGTCAACGGGCTCGTGATTATGTATGCGGATTCCATCACTCCGTCGATGGAGCAGACGATACGCGAGACCGAGCGGCGCCGCTCCAAGCAGATAGCATATAATAAGGAACACAATATCACGCCGCGTCAGGTGCAGACACGCACGAATTCGCTTGCCCTTGAGCTTGGCGGCGCGAAGCCTGTGGGCGGAAAACTCGCCGGCGGCACCACCGGGCGCGTGTCTGCGGCCAATTCCTATGATGCCCCCGTGTATATTCCGAATCCTTCGGACTACGGGAAAGGGGAGATTACCGTGGGTTTCGGCCACGACTCCCACCGCGAGGCGGGAGCGGCTTTCGACGAGGGCTTCGTGCGCGCCGACCTTGCGGCGGTGCTGCAGGATCCTGTGATCCGCTCTATGTCCCGCGCCCAGGTGGAGAAGATGATAGAAGAGGACCGCGCGCGGATGAAGAAGTCCGCCGCCGATCTGGATTTCCCCGCCGCCGCCCGCTACCGCGACGAAATACTGAAGCGCGAAAAGAAGTAGCCAATGATATTCTATTTTACATCAACTGGCAACTCCAAGGCACTGGCAGAGGCACTGGCCCAGACTATTGGCGACAAGACTGCCGATATGAGTGTGCTACTTGGGCAGGAATCCGTCAGTTACGAATTCGGCAACGATGACGAGTCCCTGGGCTTTGTCTTTCCTATTTATGGATGGAGCCTGCCAAACATTGTCCGCACATTTCTTGGCAAGCTGACACTGAATGGTTACAACAACCGCTACACCTATTTCGCAGTAACTTGCGGAGATGATGTCGGCGTGGCCGACAGACCTATCAGCGAAGCCATGGCTGCAGCCGGACTGACGCTTGATGCCGGATACTCTGTACTGATGCCCGAC
>ONLD01000094.1 GCA_900318565.1 uncultured Bacteroidales bacterium | reverse complement strand
CCCTGACCCGCGACGGCGGTATGGTGCTTGACAAACTTGTGGTCAAGTAGTTTACCCTTTCATATTCTGATAGCAGCGGCGTCCGGAAGGGCGCCGCTGCTTTTCTGTTATCCCCGTTGGTTTGTATTTGTTAGAAAATGATTATTGGTTATACGGAATTGACAAAAAATTTTTAATTTTGCGAAGATGGGTATTAGTTGATTTTACCAATTTTATTACCGATATGTTCAAAAAACAGTTCAATGCGGGGTACAAGACCCCTGAATGCGTAATCGCAGAGGCTTTCGAGGAAAGCGTGCTTTGCGAGAGCCCTGAAGGTCTGACCGAAGATTTCGGCGGCTTTGAAGATTTCACCTGGTAAAGAACGAGCCTTATGAAAAAGTATTTTGCTTTTGCGGCTCTTGTCCTTGCCGCTGCCGTCTCCTGCCAGAAGGAGACAGGCCCTGCCGAAGAGATGCCCGTAGCCCCCGGTCGTGAGGGTTATGTGGAAATTACGCTTTCCGCCAAGAGCGACGTAGAGACCAAGGCTATCCTGGATGGCAATACCGTTGTCTGGAGCGTGGGCGAGGAAGTGGCTGTGTATCCTGATGCCGCTACTACCCCCGAGAAATTCACCGTCAAGGCAGTCGATTTCGACAAAGTGACGATTACCGGTTCCGTGCCCGCCGGCACGACCAGCCTTGTGGCTGTGTATCCTTACGACAACGCCGAAGGCCGCGACGGCAATGACGTTACGGTTTATATCCCTGAAAGCCAGAATATCCCGGATGGAGGTTCCATCGATCCTAACGCTTTGGTTTCGGCCGCCGTTTACACGGACCTCACTCAGACTGCGCAGTTCAAGAACCTCTTCTCGATCATTGCCCTGAATGTGGGCGCGACTGATAATGCAACTCTCGCCGGGATTATGGCCAATGCCAGCGGAGTTGCAGTCGCCGGCCCCGTGAAGGCCACGCTTTCAGCAGACGCCGCCCCCGTCGTTGCACCGACAGAGAAGATGATGGGCGGGGTCGAACTGTTCGCCGCAATCCATTTTGCTCCCAACTCCACGCTGTATGCAGTGGTGGCTCCCGGTACCATAGACGGTTTTACCGTCGGTGTCGGCACGGACTCCAAACTCGGCACCGTGGCAGTGGATAAGCAGCTCGTGCTCGAGCGCAACAAGGGAATTGACCTTGGAGACGTCTCCGGCAAGCTGAACTGGAAGATTACAGAGATCCGCACGGCGGCAGAACTCCAGGAGTTCCTCTCTACCTGTGACACATACACCGCGGATGACTATGTCAGACTGGGCGCAGACATCGACCTCAGCGGGGTGACCATAGTTCCCGCCGCGGGCTGGAAAGGCACTTTCGACGGGAGGGGCTACAGCCTGAAGAACTGGACTGCGGCCATTACACAGTATAAAGAAGATGCGGAGAACCCTGATAAAGTCACGGGAGCCGCCTGCTCCCTCTTTGCAACCAATGACGGCATAATCAAGAACCTGGTCATCGATTCCAGCTGCAAGATTGACTGGACCGACCCTGTGCCCGACCAGACCGGAGTATCGTTTATCGTCGCCAAGGCTAACAAGGGCCTCGTCGAAGGATGCGAGGTGGCAGGTTCAATTTCTGTTGAGACCGCAACAGCTGGCCGTATCTTCTGCGCCGGCGTGGTCGGTGAGTCCACTACCGGTGTCGTCAGTGGCTGCAAGTTCAGCGGCTCCATCTCCGTGGCGTTTTCCGGCACATCCGCTTCCTGCAGCGCCATCGCAGGCGTCGTGGCCCGTGTCGGCAGTTCCAAGACCAATACCGGCAACGTGATCGTTTCCGGATGTGAGAACACCGGCTCCATAAAGTTCGTCTTCAGCGGGGCCTCAGGTGCGATGAAGAAATTCGGCATCGGCGGCGTCGTGGGGCAAACAGTGTCAGTTGAGAAAGCTTCCAATGATTATGGCGTTATAGAGAACTGTATCAACCGCGGAAAAATTGAGTGGGAGTATCCTGCTGGCGGAAGCGGCAGTTATCCTTGCCTTGGCGGCGTCGTCGGTATCGCGGAAGGAATCCTCAGGGGCAGTTCCAACTATGGCGAAGTGTCCTACAAGGGCGGCTTCTCAGTCGCGGCGACAGATGCCAATATCGGCGGTGTCGCAGGTTATGTGACTCTCGGTGCGTCCGACTGCCATAATTATGGTGAGGTTTATGTAGAGGGCGCATTCGCAGGCGGCACGTCATTGGCTCAGAGCGGCGGTAATTCCAACTGGAGTTCTTTCGGCGGCGTATTCGGCGATGCGGGCCCCTATGCAGCCAACAACACCTACTGCGCTGACAAGGGAGTGGTGGTTGAGAACTGCAGCAACAACGCCCCCGTGTCGTTCAAGTGCTATATGATTACCAGTGGTGGCCCCCAGATGTGCTTCGGCGGCGTCGTGGGCGTGTCCACAGCTAACCTCAAGAATTGCGTGAACAACGGCAAAAAGTTCTATGTCGAAACCCAAATCGCCACTATCAATGCCGGCGGCGTGGTCGGTTTCCTCGAAGCGGATATGGAGGATTGTGCCAACAACGGTGTTGTCATTCTGGACGGTGCCGGTTCCAACCATCCTGCCTTGGATTCAAAGACCGGCAAGGTGATAACCGAGCAGGCTTATTTCGGCGGTGTATTCGGTATGGCTACCAAGGGCTCCGTCGCTAACCGGTTGAAGAACACGGGAGACGTCACCCTTATGAATATGTACAATTGCGGCAATCCCGCAAATGCTGATTACAACATTCTCTCCTACGTCGGCGGTGTCAACGGCAGCTACAAGGGCGGCATTACCCTGACCGATGTTGAGAATACGGGTATTATACTCAATACAGCAGACGTGCCTCTGTGCCTTGGCGGCGTTTCCGGTGCGTTCAACGGTATTATGACTGGCGGCAAGAACAGCGGTCAGGTCTCTAATTCGAGCACATATTGCTCCACCGTCAGCGGCAAGCAGCCCGAAGTCGGCGGTATTGCAGGTTATGCCAATGCAGTTTTCACCAATTGCGAGAATACCGGTCCCATCGGCAATGTTCCTGACGGCGGCTTCAGCGGCGGTCTCGTCGGCAGCCACGGAGAGGATACTTCTGCAATCCACGAGTGGGTCGGCGGCAAGGTGAATTGTGAAATCTTCGGCGGCGCAACGGCAGGTTCCGTGCTCGGCCGCTTCCGTTTTGTCCCCACTGACGCAAGCAAGCCCACCCAGATCGACCTTGGCTCGGCAGAGGCTCCTTTCTATGTGGACGGCCCGGCGGCTTCTCTCCCTCTTGTCAGCACGCTCAATAACCATATCCTCAATCCTGTGGCCGTTTTCGTGGCCGGCAAGCAGATCGTCCCCTTCACGGAAGACCTCGCTGGCAACAAGTTCACCTATGCCGGCAGGGAGTATCCTATCGTGAAGATGAAGGACGGCCGTTGGTGGATGGCCAGCAACCTGGCTTTCGTCCCCGCCGGGATGACTCCAGCGACCGATCTTACGGCCGTTACAGCCGGAATCTTCGCCCCTCTGAAGGTTAACGATGCCAAAAGCGCTGCCGAGTTTACGACCGATGAGGCCGTGGTGGCCGCCAACGGTTATCTGTATCAGGCGGAAGTGGCGTTGGGCCTCAAAGTCGGCGACATTACTTCCGTCGCCCAGGCCCAGGCCCTCGAGAAGGCCCAGGGCATCTGCCCTCCGGGATGGCACGTCCCGGCCATCGATGAGATTATGGCCCTTGTCGGTAAAACAGCTGGCCTTACCACTGTCACTACAGCTCCCTACTACGACGGCTCGAATGGCTCCATATCCCTTCTGAATGTGGATGGCTTCAATATGAAGGCTTATGGTTCCATTTCCATCCTGGATGTTACGAGGACCTCCGGAACCTTTATGGGCTTTATGGCAAAATACCCTGAAAGGTTGACTTCCGGAATGTACTGCGGATCTTCCTATGCGGGAGTGACATATAATACTTCCGGCGATGAGGCTTCAGGTATCAAGAATCTTCAGTTCTATGGCTTTATGCCTATGACCAACAAGGATACTGAAGCCGAGTATACCTGCAACGGGACTAAAGTAAGCTACCGTATCGCAGCACCCCTGCGTTGCATCCGTGATGCCGAATAGCGTTCCTGCTGCATATAAGAAATGATCCGGAGCTGCAAGGCTTCGGATTTTTCTGTTCGCCCAGCACGAACGTACTCTAACGGGTGCAAGTCCCCAAACCGCCCTGATAGTGGGAAGGTTACAGCCAAAGGCAAGGGTGCCCATCG
>ONLD01000002.1 GCA_900318565.1 uncultured Bacteroidales bacterium | reverse complement strand
TCGGAGGAATTCTTTTTCACTATATCAAAGATACAAAATTTCTAACAATTTATCAATCAATTTGTTATAAAGTTTTCAACAATTTACGACTGTCCCTATTCTATCCGGTCCGAGCAAAACGTAGGGCGCTACTGCTTTGCAGAAATCAATGAAAGCAGGATGCGAGCCTCCAAAAGCGGGATTGCTTATCCCGGAGAGAAGACCACCCGCAAGATTATGAAAGCTCTTGAGGCTATGAGGAAATAGATAAATTATCGGCAAATTTTAGAATTTTTGCCGAAAATTGTATCTTTGCAAAAAAAATAGAAAACCCCAAGAATGACAGTTAAAGAGCAAATACTAGAGTTCTCCAAAGGACGGAGTTCCTTTACCGTCTCTCAAATCCTAAGCGAACTGGGAGATACGCTTGGCTTGGCTCGGCCTCGCATCAACTGGTATCTGTCCAAACTCGCGGAAGAAAGAAAACTTATCCGCATAGCCCGAGGCATCTACCAGCCTGCGGCAGAAAAGCGTATCTTCGCTCCTGCGCCCAGTGAAGATGTGGCTACGCTGTTTCACCAGTTTCAAGAGCGGTTTCCGGAGATCAACGTATGTGTCTATGAAGGCCCGTGGTTCTTCCAATTCTTGCACCATATAGCCAGCAACCAGGTCTCCTACATAGAAGTGGAGAAGGATGTAGCCGAAACGGTTTTTCATCAACTCCAAGATCAGGGCAAGGCCGTCTATCTACGACCCGACAAAGAATTGATTTATAAATATATCGACCTTAAAAAACCGGTCATATTTGTAAAGAACCTTATATCCGAATCCCCGCTTCAGCGCAGTTCCGGCGTACAGATTCCTACCTTGGAGAAACTCCTCGTGGATATGTACTGTGACGAGGATTTCTACTACCTGCAAGGCGGAGAGTACTACCGCATTATGCACTATGCCCGCTCCAAATACGCCATTAACCTATCCCGCTTGCAGCGCTATGCCCGCAGGCGGAATGCAGAAACCAAAATAATGCCCATTTATCTGCGCTGCCAAAATGATATCGACTGAATCCTGCATTTGCAAAGTCCTTCGGGACGCCAAGTCTGAGTACCGTGGAGCCCGGAGCCCACAAAGCGAGTTAGGTTATATCGTGCCTGGCTCGCTTTGTGCGTTGATGGGGTGCCAATTATAAGGACAACGATTTTGTTTTTGTATTTTGCAACGAAAATGTTATCTTTGCAAAGTCTTTTAACTTAAAGGATATGAAATATAGTGAGTTGGTAAGAATGTTAAAAGATGCCGGGTGCTGGCTTGATGCGCCTGGAGCGCGACACGACAGATGGTATTCCCCTGTAACGGATTCCTTCTTTTATGTCCCACGTCACCAGTCAAAGGAAGTTCCTCCGGGAACATTGAGCAGGCTAAAGAGAGAAGCGGGAATCTAGGATTTCCCTCTTTCAAAAGAATAATACAAAACTGCGATACACTATGCAAATTGTTGCTATTATCGAGAAAGGTGCAGATGGCTTTTATTCTATCCGGTCCGAGCAGAAAGTAGGGCGCTACTACTTTGGCGGATATGGAGAAAGCGTGAAAGAAGCCAAGGAAGATTTTATGTCAAGCGTCAAAGAATCCTTGGAGGGAGCCGCGGCGGATGGGACAGCAACTACGGAGGGGATAGATGTCACGTTCAAATATGATATCCCCTCATTCTTCAATTTCTTTGATTACATCAATATCAGCAAATTTGCTGAATTTGCCGGAATCAATGAAAGCCGGATGCGGGCCTACAAAAGCGGGATTGCTTATCCCGGAGAGAAGACCACCCGCAAGATTATGAAAGCTATTGAGACGATGGGGAAAGATCTCAGTTCGGTGAGAATCTGAACTCCTCTACTGTCTTTAGGGACGCCAAGTCTGAGTACCGTGGAGCTCGGAGCCCACAAAGCGAGTTAGGTTATATCGTGCCTGGCTCGCTTTGTGCGTTGATGGGAGAGCGGGCAGACCGTGGCAGGCAACGCACCGCCGGAGCATCGGATTCCCTGTCCCTGGATAGGAATCTGGTAATCTTTCGGGACAAGGGCAGGGGACAGTCCGGCGGCGTTACCTGATTGATTTGTACACTTGCACAACTCAAAAACAGACGCTATATTTGCGATTAGCAGCAGAAAACTGTGGGCTGTACAGCATACCTAATCCGTTCTGAATGCAGAAAACACGCTATGTCATACTGGACGCTCTACGTGGGTTCGCCATCCTCGGAATCATCCTTGCGAACTTCCCGGAGTTCTCCCTGTGGACTTTCTCCGACCCGGCCACCTGGACGGCTACCGACAAGGTGACCCGCGCTGTGCAGACGTTCCTCGTGGACGGAAAGTTCTATACCCTTTTTTCCATTCTTTTCGGAATCGGGTTCAGCATCCAGCTCGCGGGTGCCGACGGGCGGCTTTGCGTCTTCTACCGGAGGATGGCCGTCCTTTTTGTCATCGGCCTTCTGCACCTTTGCCTTCTCTGGAGCGGGGATATCCTTATGCTCTATGCCGTCTGCGGGATGCTGCTCCCGCTTTTCAGAAATCTTCCGACAAAGAAAATCCTTCTTTGCGCAGGCGGGCTGCTCCTGCTTCCAATCTTTCTTGACGCCCTTTTCGGGACCGCTCCGGCAGATCCGCTCGAGAGGGAGCAGTGGCGTATCTGTGCCCTCTACGGCATCACGCAGGCGAACTTCGGCACCTGGCTCTCCGATGCCGGAAGCTACAGGGAGGTGCTTCAGTTCCTGCACCAGGGAGGCGTCGAAAGGATGTGGGAGTTTGTCATAGGACACCGCTTCTTCAAGGTCCTCGGACTCTTTCTCATAGGCTTTGCCGCCGGGAGGGAAAGGCTATATGCTGATATCAAGGGACACGCTCTCCTTCTTAAGCGAATCTTTACATACGGACTCCTTCTCGGGATTCCCCTGAGTGCCGTCTACACCTGGAGCTCGATGTCAGGGCACCCCTTGGGAAGAGTCGCACACGAGACCTTCTACCTTCTGAGTGTCTATCCGATGGGCTTTGCCTACGCCGCCGGATTCGCCCTTCTTTTTGAACGTAGCGGGGAGGCACCCGGCTGGAAGCTGCTGTCAAGACCCGGCAGGATGGCCTGCACCAATTACCTCTCTCAGTCGGTCATAGGATTTATCCTCTTCTACGGCATCGGCTTCAGTCTCGGAAACCAGGTGGGCCTTCTGGGGACGGAACTGATTGCCCTCGCAGTCTATGCCCTTCAGGTAGCCTTCAGCTTCCTTTGGCTGCGTCATTTCCGCTTCGGCCCCGTCGAATGGGTCTGGCGGATGCTCACCTATGGGCAGCGGCTGCCGCTGCGGATTGACCCTTGACCGGGTCTTGAGGGGGCGTTGTTGTATCCCTTTCTTTGAGGCAAAGGTATAGATACGGCGTCGCCCTCTGGTACGGAATCGACCAGCCGGAGCAGGTACACAGGGTAAAGGACAAATACGGCGAACACTGGGCCAGGAAAAGCGAGCAGGCGATGTTCGATTATTTCAAGACCGTCCTCGGCTACACGACCATTCAGGATAACCTCGACATTGCGGCGCAGTGCGAGGAGATCGTAGAAGGACGGACGACAAACACCATCTGGGACTGGTAAAATTCGATATCCATCATCAACACCAGGTGCGGTCCGGCAGCAATGCTCGTCCGCACCTTTTTTATTCAGAAAAATTTCTTAGATTTGCGAAAAATTGTAACCGGTGTTACAGTAACAGTTGTTACAAAACAATAAAGAATTATGAAGTTTTACGACAGAGAACAGGAGCTGGAAGCGCTCCGGAAAGTTGAAGAAATTTCCTCTCACGATGCGCAAATGACGGTTATCACCGGACGAAGGCGTATCGGCAAAACCACTCTCATCAAAAGAGCTTTCACAAAGATTCCTTTTGTCTATTTCTTTGTCGGCAAGAAAAGCGAGGCTCTTTTGTGCGAGGAACTTTCAGATATCATTCGGGAAGAACTGGGAGAAGATCTTGGCAGTTTCACTTCATTCCCCCGGCTGTTGGGGGCAATTCTCAGCATATCAAAACGCCGCAATTTCACTTTGGTGATGGATGAATTCCAGAACCTCACTCATACCAGGGACTCCATTTTCTCGGATATTCAAAGCGTTTGGGATGCCAATAAAGAAGAGAGCCGGATAAATTTCGTTGTCTGCGGCTCCATCTACTCCAAGATGAAAAAGATCTTCGATGACAAGGACGAGCCTCTGTACGGCAGGGCGACTGCCCGCCTTAAGATCCGGCCGTTTAACCTTGCAACGCTGAAGATCATCCTGAATGATTTCAACCCTCAAAACTCAGAAGAGGACCTTCTTGCACTTTATATGATTACCGGAGGCGTGGCAAAATACGTGGAGTTGCTCATGACCCGCGGGGCATTCTCAAAAGACGAGATCGTCAAGGATGCTCTTTCTGTCGGTTCATTTTTCCTGGACGAAGGACAGGAAATGCTGCGAGATGAGTTTGGCAAGGATTACGGAAACTATTTCTCCATCTTGTCTGCCATCGCCACGGGAGAGACTTCGAGGGGCGAAATAAAAAGCTATACCGGTGTTGAAGCAGGCGGGTACCTGGACAAGTTGGAAAACGACTTTGACATTATCAGCCGTCGCCGTCCCTATTTGGCTGGCGAGAATACGAAAAGTGTGGAATACGTCATCTCAGACAATTTCCTGAATTTCTGGTTCCGCTTCATCTATCGATACAGGAGCGCAGTAGAAGTAGGCAATCTGGAATGGGTGCAAGGGAAAGTCCTTGGCGACTATGAGACATATTCAGGGGACATCCTTGAGCGGTATTTCCGCCAAAAGTATTCTGAGACAGGCCGGTATAATCTGGTCACTAATTACTGGAAGAAAGACGGGAAGGATGAAATCGACCTTATTGCCGTAGACGAAGCCGAAAAAGAGATTGTCATTGGAGAGGTCAAACGCAATCCGGAAAAGATAAACCTTCAACAACTCAAAGAAAAGGCAGCCTCCATCGTCAACCACCACAAGAACTGGACGATATCATTTGTGGGGTTATCTATGAGAAATATGTGACCTGCGAACCTTGAACGGCTCCAGAAAGACTACATTTTCAAGATCCATTTTAAGATCTAGAGCCAAAAAGCAAAGGCGGCGTCGGAATAGAATCCGGCGCCGCCTTAGGGGTTCGCCAAGGGCAGTGGAAATCTCGGCAATGGATTTCAGCGTGAGGTTGGGAAAGCCCGATATCCACCGCGATATTGCAGTTTCCGACCGCCCCATCTTGCGGGCAAGGTCCTTCTGCGTCATTTCCGCTTCGGGCCCGTCGAATGGATCTGGCGGATGCTCACCTATGGGCAGCGGCTGCCGCTGCGGACTGACCCTTGACCGGGTCTTGAGGGGGCGTTGTCGTATCCCTTTCTTTGAGGCAAAGGTCCCTATCTTAGGCGGAATCCAATGCGGAAAGTGGACGGGGTTACGGTTTAATTGTCAAAAACATTTCTTATATTTGTAGTTGTCCTTCGGGACATTACATACTGATGAAAGTGTTTTCGCTTTTATCCTTGGATAGAAATCTGGTAAATTTCAACAAGAACGAGGATAAGCTGATCACTCCCATCACCTGTCGTGGTGCTTTGTGCTATCTGCACATCGCCATAATTGGTGTGGAGTATCGTTTATTTGTTCGTGGGCTTACCAGAGCCTCTATCCAGATAAACGAATTGCTCCACACTTTTTTTGTTTAATAGATCCCGAGGGGGCAGGGATGTGATACACTATCACAAATGAGCAAAGTAATTGACCCTAAAGAAGAGATTAAAAAGTATCTCGTTATGTGGCGATACCTACCAATCGCGAATAACAGCAGGATTGAATACTCACACGACACATTAATTAACGCTGCCGCTCAAGTGTTCAACGACTACCTTGGTGTTGATCTTAAACAGCTAGGTCTCTGTTGGGCACAAGACGTGAAAGGCGATAGTTTAATCAATATTATTTGTGATGCACTTAGCAAAATTGAAGCCGAGCTCTCTTGCTATAATAATTCAAACAGAACAAGCAAAGAAATGATTTTAGAGAAGGCTGAAAAATTGAACGAGAAATGAATGCCTCATCAAAATAGTCGACGGTTCTTCGACGTTCCTAAGAAAATGAAAAATTTTAATGACGAAAATATTCCTGCCTTAATTGGTGAATCACAAGGACGTACAGCTGTGGTCCTGACAGAAGAGCATCTTTATTCTGTTGAAATGCGTAATTACGCGACTCTTCTTCCTGTAGGAGCAAAGATTGAATTCCTTGATAAACTGATTGTTAAAGCGCAGAAACGTCACGCATCTGATAGAGACGACGCCCCAAAAAACTACAGTATCTTGTGTCGTGTAAATGACAAGAATCGTTTTATTGGTTTGGGCACTTTTACTCGTCGAGATTATTGCAAAGAGGGTTGTCCATACATTAGTCCTATATCTAAAGACATTCCAGATAATGCTAATGTTGTTGAGTTTTATAATGCGTTCAAAAGCAAAATACTGATAGTTACGAACCGAGTGCAGATTGAAACATTTCAATTCACAGATACTGGTGAGAGAACCGGTATCCGCACAGTGTCTGTTGTTCCCGTTCTTGACTATCTAAAATAGCAATTCTTGTGTTTTTATATGAGAAACAGCACTATCCATAGACTATTAATAAAATCTTCCGTTGAGAAGATAGAATCACTTATGAGCGAGCAGACAAATTCCGTTAGCGAAGAAGATATTAGAACGATTCTTTTGAAATCTGATATTGCTCCAAGAACTATTCTATTTCAAAAGGAGCAAGAAAATAGGACCGATTTAGTTATTAGGAATAAAACTGATAATTCATTAAGAATTAGGTATGAGTTAAAAACATACATCAAAGATTCAGAAACGCTCCATTATGGGATCAGTTCTATTTTGAATGATTTTCGCAAACTTCACGACCAGAGGGGCAATGAGGATCGATATTTTGTTTTAGTCTGCCGCCGAGACAAACTAGACGAAAGACCCATAAACAATGCTAGTCGTATTTTGAAACAGATGAGTTTTATTTACAACTATCCCGACCAAAATGTCGGCACTCAAATAACAATTGTAGACGATATTATTGCTTGCAAAGCTTATTCTGTTATGGATAGACAGGCTTTCGTCATTTATACTTGGAAAGTTTTGTAATATAAACCTACTTCTGCTTTCTCGGACGTTTTACTCCCGTACAGGCGAAAACGAAAAAATGAACACACTTTGTATTGTTAGTACTGAATATAATATATAACGTCAGGAGTTGAGAAAACACTATGATTGATAAAAGACTTTATTTGCGGCCAGAGTGCGATTTTGAGCCGAATTATGGTTTATCGGTATTAGTTTGCCAGAGCCCAGTAGAAGGGGGGCTGGAAGGGACCACAGACGAAGATTGGGTAATATAACGAAACGGCCTTATGAAAACTATATTCAAACTTATCCCTTTAGTGTCAGTGGCTGTCTTCGGAGCCTGCAATGATATAATCGAGTCAACAGAAGCCATTTCTATCCCCGAGAAAGAGATTGTGTTGACTGCGACACGGGAAGGAGTGAATCCCGGTACAAAGTCTTTCCGTCTTGATGACGGCTCTGTATGGTGGAGCCCTGCTGAGGAAGTCAGTGTTTTCTACGGCAGCGGAAGCAGCGGAGGAAGTAAATTTGTGTCAATGAATACGGCAATAGCCGAGACCGTAGAATTACAGGGTTCCGTTCAGATGGCCGGTTCAGGCAAGGACTTTTGGGCCGTGTACCCTTATTCGGAAGAAAACTCCTGCGATGGGAACTCTATAACAACAGTAATCCCGGACCAGCAAACGGGCGTCGAAGGAAATTTTTCAAATGATGCTTTCCCAACGGTCGCTAAATCGAGTTCACTTAGTCTTGCATTTTGGAATATTTGTGGAGGTGTCAAGTTCTTCGTGTCCAGAAGTGATATTAAATCAGTGACATTCAAGGGGAACAACAATGAGCCCCTGGCCGGTAAAGTTAGGGTATCATTTGGTATAGATGGAACTCCAGTCGTGCAAGAGGTGATTGATGCCAAAGCGGAAGTGACTCTCGTTGCGCCTGAAGGGGGTGCCTTCAAGCCCGGCAAGTACTACTATGTCACCCTGTTGCCCAAGGCTCTTGATAGCGGATTCACGATAACGTTCTCCACGGAAAAGGAGAAAGGTGAACTTGTCAGCGATAAGGCTCAAACTATTAAACGATCGACATTCGGCGTGCTGAAGAATGTAGATTCAAAAGTGTCCAACTGGGAAAGTACTGTGGTTGAACCGGAGTGGGTTGACCTTGGTCTGAGCGTCAAATGGGCGACAATGAATGTCGGAGCTACCAAGCTCGAGGAGTACGGCGATTACTTCGCCTGGGGCGAGACGAAGCCCAAGACTACTAATAATTGGTCAACCTACAAGTTTGAGTTAGGAACTGATTACAAAGGTCCATTCTCTAAGTACGTAACCAACTCCAGTTACGGTACGGTTGATAATAAGACAGTCCTCGACCCCGAGGACGATGCAGCCCACGTGAATTGGGGCGGCAGTTGGCGAATGCCTACGGATGCAGAATGGACAGAGTTAAGGACCAAATGTACCTGGACCTGGACAACTCAGAATGGAGTAAACGGTAGAAAGGTAACCGGCCCTAACGGCAACAGTATCTTCCTTCCCGCCGCAGGCCGCCGGGGCGTCTCGAGTCTCTTCTTTGCGGGGTCCTACGGCCTCTTCTGGTCTTCGTCCCTCAATACGGGCAATCCGTACCGCGCGTGGTACGTGGACTTCTATTCAGACGATGTGGGCATGTACGACCTGTACCGTTGCTACGGGCAATCTGTCCGTCCCGTCTATGGCGAATTTGTCATAGTATCATCAATCTCTTTAGACAAAACCTCGCTGGATCTGTGTCCTGGTGACTCGGAGCAGCTGACGACCTCAATCATCCCTGCGAATGCTACAGCAAAGGATGTTCACTGGGAGTCAAGTGATACATCTGTTGCAAATGTGGATAAGGATGGCATTGTCGCCGCCGTAGCCGTCGGCTCTGCTACTATTACGGCTTATGCCTCCAGTGGAGTGAGCACAAGCTGTGAGGTTACAGTGTCTAATACAATCGAGACTATTGAGGACTTCGCAAAGGAATATGTTAAGATTCTGGATATTTGGGAGAAAACCACCGGCACCGTGGATTATGTGATGAAGAGCGACGCCGAGAGCATCAATCCTACTTCCCAGACTCTGGTCGAGAATGCACACTATGTGCCTATGGCCACCACCATCACCGTGGGCGGCAAGACTTACAATACGGCCGATATGCTCGAGCTTGCACTCCGCAGCTTCCTGCTTCTCCGCGGCTACGACGGCAACGAGACCGAGAAGAACGGCTTCGGCAACATCCCTAAGTTTAATCCTCTCCCTATGAGCGCCCCAGTTCCCGAGACCCACAATTATTACTTCGGAAACTTTCCTTACGCAGAGCCTTCCAACGGTGGATATCTTTGCAAGGTCGATGGCGATAAGGAAATCTACCGTCAGGTCGAGGTCCGCATCCTGGACAACTGGGCTCAGCGTTCCGTCAACTTCCAGCACGGCCAGGCCATTACCAATATGTGCACCTATCCCCGCGCCGACCACAACATCACCGACTACAAGGGATGCTTCAGTGCGATGCGCGCCTTGATTACCTACGCCCACTTCTTCAAGTATATGCTTGACAACAATCTTGAGAAGGCTGACGGTATAGAAGGCAGCCAGATCATCCGTTCCGAACTCTTTGGCGTTGAGCATCAAGAGACTGAGCCATTAGCTGTAGACCTTGGCTTGAGCGTCAAATGGGCGACATTCAATGTCGGAGCCACCAAACCGGAGGAGTATGGAGATTACTTCGCCTGGGGCGAGACGAAGCCCAAGACTACTAATAATTGGTCAACCTACAAGCTTGAGTTAGGAACTGATTACAAAGGTCCATTCTCTAAGTACGTAACCAAATCCAGTTACGGTATGGTTGATAATAAGACAGTCCTCGACCCCGGGGACGATGCAGCCCACGAGAAATGGGGCGGCAGTTGGCGAATGCCCACGGATGCAGAATGGACAGAGTTAAGGACCAAATGTACATGGACCTGGACAACTCAGAATGGTGTAAAAGGAAGAAAGGTAACGGGTCCTAACGGCAACAGTATCTTCCTTCCCGCCGCAGGCAACCGGGGCGGCACGTATCTCAACGATGCGGGGTCCTTCGGCTACTACTGGTCTTCGTCCCTCAATACGGGCAATCCGTACGACGCGTGGAGCGTGTACTTCTATTCAGGCGATGTGGGCAGGGACTACTACTGCGACCGCTGCTACGGGCAATCCGTCCGTCCCGTCACAGAATAAAAGGCAGTCTTGGGCTTTGCCCGGACTGCCAGCCGGATGCGAATGCGTCCGGCATCAAACCTTCCAGTCATGCGAAGCCCGAAGAAATACGGCCATTGACTGTTAATTCTTTTTCTTTATATAGTCATAGAGTGTAGTTTTCTTGATTCCGGTTATTTCCAGAATCTCGGAGACAGACATAGTCTTCGACTCATATAGTTTTATGGCTTTCTCGACAACTTTGGGGTCAGTCTTGGGCCGACCTGGCAGCAAGGGGGATCTGCACCACCTCGGCAGAAGGGCACGACTGTAGCACAGCATCGGCCATAGCGGCCGCAACCTCTCTCGACGAAAGGCATTCTTTGTAGGAATCAGGAGCTATAACGATCTTCATATCGTTTAACCTTTACACCCCCATCAGAATATCTCACCGCCCCACAGCATCTTCAAGAAGTCAAGTACATAGATTAACTCGATGTCTTCAACTTTCCTCGTTACCGGCTCAAGCGAAACAAGGATCAGCCGGCAATCCGGATGCTCTTCGTGGAAGGCCTTCAATCCTTTTTTATGACGTGTCTTGACCTCCTCGGCGGATTTTATTTCAATGGCAACACGGGCATCTCCGATAACGGCATCGACCTCCTTCTTGTCGTAAGTGCGCCAGTATGAAATGACCTCCTTCTTGTCGTTGTATCCTTTGTAGGCAATTATCTCCTGCATTACAAGGTGCTCAAAAGCGTGGCCATAATCGTCAGTGCCACGTTTCAGAGAATGGCGCCCCATCAGATAATTGGCCAGTCCGACGTCAAAATAGTAGAACCTGGGGGCCTGAACGATTTTACGCTTCACCTCTTTTCTATATGCAGGGACTTCGTAACCAATCAGTGTATCATACAGAATCTGGAAATACGATTGGACGGTTTTGGCTGAGACTCCACAATCGGAAGCGATGTTCGTATAATTCAGCATTTCGCCGTCGGAAATGGCGGCAACCTCCATAAAACGCTCAAAGGCGTCCAGTTCACGGACTTCACCTTCTTCTCGTATTTCCTCGTTCAGATACACTTCCACATAACCTTTGAGGCGCTTCGTAGCGTCCGGTACCATATAGTGACGAGGAATCATCCCATTCTGGACCGCACGGTCTAACTGAAAGTCCGTGACCTCCGGCCATACAAGGGGGTATAACGTTTCAGGGATTGCTCGTCCTCCAAGGGTGTTCGCACCGGATTTTTTGAGTTTCCTGGCACTTGAACCACTGAGAATGAACCACAACCCCTTGTCAACCATCAGGGAGTGGACTATATCCAGTAGTTCCGGAACTTTCTGAATCTCATCTATGATTACCAACGTTCCGGCCGGTTTGTCCCCAAGTGCCTCCTTAAGTGCATTCGGATTCCTTTTGAAGAATTTCCTCAGTTCCGGATCAAGCAAATCGTAGTAGATCTTGCCTTTGAACCGTTCTTTCAAAAGGGTGGATTTCCCCGTCTGACGTGCTCCAAACAGGAACATAGCTTCGTCTAACTTACTCTCAACATCAAATAGTCGCTTATACATAACACCTCAAAATTTCTTAATTACACTCCGGATTTTTTCATAAAATTATGGAGCACGGTCACAAATTTACGTGAAATTTGAGAGAAAAGCAATTTTTTTGCTTTTTCGAGACGCAGACCCCAAAAGCACTTTACCTTTCGAAGAGATCTCATCCTCCCCTTTTCGGCTAAATACCGAATTCCTTCTTCAACCTCTTTACTGTAGATTCGCTGACATCGCCAAGGCCTACGGCACTCTCCTCGGCATCAACACGGATAAACTCAAGAAGGGTACCAGGTATGAGTGGGCGGTTTCCGGCGAGCCCGGAGCGGCATACCGGTTTGTCGTGACCAACAGCTACAACGCCCAGTTCCAGAATATTGTATTAACTTTTAAGAGACTAGGTAATTGATAGGATGTCTTCTATCCGGCAGCCCAGGGTACGGCAGATGCGCCGGACATTTTCGGTCTCGGCGCTTTTCAGGGAGCGCTTGTCCTGTTCGTAGGAGCGGATGACCGAGAGTGGAATTCCCGTGATTTCGGACAGTTGCAGCTGTGTCATCCGCGCGTTCTTGCGGGCCCGTTTGAGCAGTTCCCCACCGGAAGTCTCGTTAAGCCGTATCACTGCGAATTGTACGGATTTCGACAGATCCGCCTCGTGCAGGACGGGATACCGTTCGCGGAGAGACTGAATTGTCAGGCCCCGGGCCTGGATTGTCCCGAAGTCCAAGTCCAGATGCCAGGACAGGTATGCCAACGTCCATCCGGTCCAGTATTCTGGGCTGCCGATGTCGATAAGCCCGTCTCCTTTCGGAAGCACGCTGCCTGTGCGGGAAGCTACCAGCGCAGCCAGTTCGACTCCTGACATACCTCCGAGGTATTTAGGATTGGCCCTGGAGAATGCGTCCGCAACTCCGCTGGCGAGAAATCGCGCGTAGAAAAGGGCGAGGTCCTCGCCGCAGGAATTGACTGCGTAGTCCAGCATAGCCCCCAGAGAGGTCATTGCGTCGTCCAGATAGGCGATGTCATAGGCGCGGGTCATCGTTGTTCCATTTTTCGTTGATGATTGTTGATATGTATGTTTCTGTACCGGCCGACGTCTCGGTCAGCATCTTCCGGTAGTCTTCCCTGGCGTTCCTGTCACGCGACAGCCGCCGGACGTGATAGATGGATGCATCGACGGGGACGGCTTCGACAAATGAAACGGCTTCGAAGGCGGCGGGGGTACGCAGTACGACCTGCTCTCCAAGCTTCCCCAGGCGCATAGCCCGCCGGAGCTGCTCCAGAGTGATTCCGTTGGCAAGGAAGGCCCTGGAAAAGGAGAAGTAGGAGTCATCTGCCCGATATCCTTCAATCAGGTCATATCCTTTGTAGTCGGGAAGGAATGTGTCCAGGATGTATTGACGCGCCCTGACTGCGACAGGGGACGAGAGATCGAACCTTCTGTTCTCTAGCAAAACGGCGAGCCAGTTAAGTATATGGTATCCGTCGTTGTTGAGGTGGAGGCAGGACAGGCCGTCGGTCTTGAGTTGATATCGGTTCGCAAATCCGTCATCCTCTTCTGCGCAGGCCCATTCTTTGGCAAGTTCCTGCTCGCGCGTGCAATAGAATCCTAGCCCGTAGTCGTTCTCAGGATTTCCTTTTCCATAAACAGGACGCTTGATGATCAGTTTTGAGCCGTGATATAAGGTGTCCATAAAAGTAAGACTATAGTATTACCACAAAGGTATGATATTAATTCTAATTATCCAACTTTGTTTTGTGGATATCTTATAGT
Source organism: uncultured Bacteroidales bacterium (assembly GCA_900318565.1). GTDB lineage: Bacteria > Bacteroidota > Bacteroidia > Bacteroidales > UBA932 > Cryptobacteroides. The sequence goes on along the minus strand of ONLD01000002.1, from coordinate 53,731 downwards.
TCAATGTTTATGAATGCACAAAAGTCTCACATTACTGCTGCCGGAGCACGCCTCGGAGGACCCGGTCAAGCTCCTAGGCGATGCGGACGGCTGTGCTCTCATCCGCGAAGGGCTGATCATTTACTATCACCCATACCACATCGGCTGCGGCGCCGACGGGCAGTTCACGGCCGTGATTCCATACGGAGAGTTGTCCTTGAAAACGCGGTATTTTAAGGACAAAGTAGTGGAAAAACGGCAGTTGTCCTTGAAATCGCGTTGATTCAAGGACAAATACCTCCGTGGCGAGATGCTGGGGGCGAAAGTGCTGCGGGAACCGCCTGCGAAGCCTATGTAGGACCATTGCTGCCGCGCAGCGTTGGAAAAATCACAGATTTTTTGGACTCTTTGAAGCGGAAAGGGCCTTCTCGCGCGGGCGGGAGGGCGTTTTTTAATTTAAGTGTTGCAAACGGAATTGAAACGGGTAATAATGACTACCTTGCGGCCAATATTAACATTTAACCCAAACGACTATGACACCTAACAGGACAACGTGCTTTCTTCCAATGGAAGAGTACAACAAGATCAAAAGCCGGTATTCAAAATTCAATGAGCCTTGGCAATCATCTGAAGTAGAAGAACTTGAATCTATGGCGGCGGACGGCGTCCCGCTGGGAGACATTGCGACCCAACTGCAGCGCACGCCGAATTCAGTCAAGATGAAAATGCGCTCGCTAGGGCTTTACACGCCCAGGCCGCAGCCCAAGCCCTGGAGCCCTGATGACGAAGCAAGGCTGATACAGTTGTACAACGATGACGTCCCGTTTGAAGAAATCGCCACTGAGTTCGGCCGCTCGGTCGGCGTCGTCGTTTCGCGTCTCGTCCTTTTAAGAGTCAAACTGTTTAATAACTAAAACGCTATGAAAAAGATTATCAAAGTAGTTGAATACGCGGACCAGGATATCAGGTTCAAAACGGATCTGGATGTCGCCCGCAACCCTCAGTTGGTATTGGATCTGCTGCCCAAGCTTATGTTCTCTATGTCCTCAACCCTGCTCGGGCATAATGAAATCAACATTTTTGCCGTCATCAGGGCCCTTATCGCCGCCGACCTTGCCATCTCCGTCAACAGGAGGGAGATGATAAAGATGCTTGACGAGCAGACAAAAATCCTGTCAAAATCGTTCCGCGAGGCTATTGAGGCTATGCAGAAACAGGGGAAAGCGGTGACGGTCCCGGTGGGGGCGGCCGCCTCAAAAATGACCAGTTGAGTATTTGTTATCCGTTGAAGCGGCCCGAGAAAAGAATGGCTCCGGAGCTGTTCTCCGTGATGAAGTAGAGGAACGGACGGTCGGCGTGGAACACTACGAGGTCGCCAGGACCGGGGCCAGCATCGGTTTTTTTCATCCCTCCGATTGAAACCGCCGCCGCTTCGGAACCTTCTTCATCGACCTTGATGATGGCCTTCTGCTTGATGAAGTCGATGTGGACGGGCTGCTTAGTCATAGCACTGAAGTCGGCAGCCGGGGTGAATGCTGTGGGCATACCGAGCTTTCCGAGCATATCGTTGAGCTCGGCTTCGTACTGTGTCTCGAACCGGGGCAGCCAGAGATCGACACGGTGGGATGACATCGAATGCGAGAAGGCATACCAGCCCGCCTTCTTCAGGTAAGCCGCAGCATCGGTGACGGTATATTTGCCGCAGGGCAGGACGACCGTCATCGAGAAGGCGCCGTTGCCGTAGGGCAGCCTGACGGCGTGGCATACGTCGTTCCAGGTGTATGCAAAAGACTTCTCCTGTTTCATCATCATCAGTTTGGACTTGACTCCGGCCTCATTGGTGAAATACTCTTCTGCCGTGGCGGATTTCTTGAAGGGGCTGGACCACTTGCTCTTGAAGTACAGGGCATTCATCAAGATGGCGTAGGTGTCGGCGGGGATTCTGTCTATAATCTTGGTTATCAGGCCGTTGGTGTTGCGGTTACACCAAGAGTTGACTTTGCTGACCGCGGCCGGGCCGTTGCTGAAATCGACACTCTCGACATACGCCTCATAGTAGTTCGCGACGGCTGTCTTATAGCCGCTCAGCAGTTCTCCCTGCTTGTCGACCAGGATGGCATTGGCTATTTTTAGAGTTGTCTTGCTGTCGAGTTTCGGGAGTTGGGTGAGCATAGACCGGCAATATTCGTTGACGGAATTGACCTCGCCAGCTCCGTAGCCGAGGACTTCGCAGATCTCGTCGGCCGTCCTGCCTTGCGCGCCGTCGAGAATCATTCCGAGGAGGAACTGCAGGCTGAGGGGAGAAATGACGAAGCTCTTTTCCGAACTCTCTATGGTTTTCTCCAGGAAATTGAGAGAAAAATCATTCCCGCTCTCAATGTATTCGGCGGCTTTTGTGCTGAGCACCATATCCTTACGGGGATTGGTGTCAATCCCGAGACTCGACAAGTCGCAACTTGTAAGGAGCAGCGCGGACGCCGCTAACAGAATAATGGTTTTATGCATTTTTTATTAGTTAAACACACATTATGCCTTAATCTTGCACTATTGAGTGCAAATATGAAGCGTACTATTTTAAAACGCCCGGCCGAAGCCGGGCGCGGACGGTGTTGATGCCCTGGAAGTGATTCCGTTGGGACTCGAACCCAAGACCCACAGCTTAGAAGGCTGTTGCTCTATCCAACTGAGCTACGGAACCAAAGCGGACTGCAAAGATAGTAATTTTTTGAGTATATATTCTTATGGATTTTCCAAATGATTTGGAAAGAAGTTAGGATATAGTTCATCACTTCGATTTAGCGGTGTAGTTTGTGGATATTTATTGCGCTCATAGGGGCGTCCCGCCCCTGGCCGCGCGGCTACCCCTGGGAAGTATTTCATACATAGTGGATTAACATACTGTTTTGTATTTCTTTGAGTATTCGGTGTCCCGTCTGATGACTGAGAACATTCTGTGAACGAGCTTTGCCCGAAGCACATTTAGGATACACATGACATGTTTCCCTTCTTTGAGTTTACGTTCATAGTAGTCCTTATATTCTCCAGATTTCATGCGCGTGGCCACGTTTACTGCGCTCATATGCAGCAGTGCTTTCATAGTCTGATTAGCGCGCTTGGATATCTTGGCCTTTGAGCGGACTGAGGTCCCGGAGTCGTACTTGTACGGCGTGAGTCCGGCGAAGCTGCAGAACTGCCGTGCGTTCTGGAAGCGTGTGAAGCCACCGGTTATGGCAATCATGTTGATTGCAATGCGGGGGCCAATGCCGTCAATACTCACAAGCAGTTCCTTCTGGCGGACCAATACCGGATCGGCAGAAATGAGAGCATCAATCTCGGCATCAATAGCTGCAATCTGCTCGTCAATGGACTTGATGACCTTCTTCCATCGGCTGTTCTTATGTTTGAAGTCGCCAGGAGCCATATACTTCTTCTGGTCGGTGAGTTGAGACTGATACCTTTTTCGGTCGATAAGGAGGAACTCGCGGTCTGCGAGGAGGTTCTTCATTGAGGCCAGTGCCGCATCAGGAATGGAATAGCGGACGGCTTTGTCGCTATACCGGAAGGCATATTCTGCGATTCTGGCGGCGTCAATGGCGTCATTCTTTCCACGGGTAAGTCCCATTGAGTTCTTGATGCGGGTGGGATCATCCATCCATAGGAAGATGTCCAGTTCCTGGCAGGCCACGGTCAGAGGGTAAATGTATCTGCCTGTGTACTCGGCGCAGACAAGGACTTCCTCCAAGGACGCACCAAGCGCCTTTAACACGGCTTTAAAGGCCTTCTTGAGGGCCTTTACGTCATTAGAGCACTCCTCCTCACGGACAATCTCAAGACCACTGCGGAAGCAAAGATTACACTTTTCTTTGCTGATGTCGATGCCGACATAGATTTTTTTCATAACTTGCACTGCTTTTTTTAGCGGACAGTGGGCCGTCGATCCTTCACCTACAAACCTTATTGCTACTAAGGATATTCTTATTCAGGTCCTGGATCAACGGGCCGGGCGGGGCAAAAAATATACGCGGGTCTTACCCATTGCAGAAAATTGAGAACCGCCCGGCTCCATTGTCCTTTGTTAAACTTTCTTTATCGGCATAAATTTACTATTATTGCCATACAAACCTGATTGCAGAGAACTACGCTGCAAATCTAAGGTTTGCAGTTATGAGAAAACTCTTGCTTGTCCTTGCCGGATTGACGGCGGCGGCCCTTAGCTTGTATTCGCAGAATGTTGATTCCCTCCTGCGGGCTGATTACAGCAGAATGGGGGCGAATTATCATTGTTATGAAGCTCCGACGGAGCCTTTGGCGGCAGCGCCGGAGGGTTTCGAGCCCTTTTATGTGTCTCATTACGGGCGCCACGGCTCGCGCTACATAACTTTTGACAGCTCCCACGAGTACGTGATTTCTCACCTTAAGCAGCTGCGGGATGCGGGCCTTCTGAATGAGTGGGGGGATGAGCTCCTGTCGTCTCTTTCCTTCTGCTGGTCGCAGATGGAGCCCCGGCTGGGGCGCCTGGCGCCGAAGGGCGTGCAGGAGCACGAAGGCATAGCCGCCCGTATGTACACCCGCTTCCCTGAGGTCTTCGGTCCCGGCGCCTCGGTCCGCGCCGTCAGCAGCACTTCCCGTCGCTGCAAGGCGAGTATGACCGCCTTCCTCGGGTCGTTGCTCCGCTATGAATCCTCCCTGGATTTAAGCACCGACGCCTCCCAGGAGAATATGGCATATATCAGCAACCACGGCAAAATGCCCCACAAGCAGGCCGTCCGCGATCTTCTGGATTCGCTGCAGAACGCGACTCTGCGCCCGCTGGACGTGATTGCTCCGCTGGTTACTGACAGCAAGGCGGCAATGGCGCTGCTCCGCCACCCGGTGCGCTTCGAGCGTGCCCTCTACGACTGCGTGGCGATAGACCAGTGCATCCCGTTCAGCGCCGGCCTCCTGTCGTTTATTCCTTATGAAGAGGGATGCAAGCTGTGGTCGCTGAAGAATAAGCAGCAGTATCTGTACCACGGCAACAGCATCGAGTACGGCGACCTTCGCATTCCCGCGTCCCGGCCGCTCGCGGAAGATATCGTCTCGAAGGCCGACAAGGCTGTAGCCGCCGGCAAAAAAGCCCGTGCGGCAGATCTCCGTTTCGGCCACGACAGCGCCCTGACCGCCCTGGAGTGCCTGATAGGCGTCGAGGGCTTTGACGAGCGCCTCTCTGCTTCGCAGACCGACCGCTGGCAGAACTTCAAGCGTATGTGTATGGGCTCCAACCTGCAGCTGATATTCTACCGCAATGCCGGCGGGGACGTGCTGGTGCGGGTGCTGCAGAACGAACGGGATGCGGACGTGCCGGCCCTGGGCAAGGGGCCGTTCTACCTCTGGACGGACCTTCGGGCGCACATTTTGTCCCGCTGCGGCGATTAGCTGCGCTTCTTCCGGAGCGTGATGCCTGCGTAGGAGATAATACCCAGCACCAGAATCAAGATGGCGTGCGTCTCGTGGCAGAGCGTGGCGTACAGTATGCCAGTGTCCCAGCTCGCGGCGTAGATGCTCTGCAGCGACAGGGCCACCAGATAGTGGTAGGCGCCTATGCCGCCGGGCACAGGTATCACGGAGGCGATGTTGCCGACGGCGGAGATGAAGAGCGCATCCACGATATTGAGCGAATCCAGCATCGGCACGGCCTTGAAACCGGCCCAGCTCATAAGCACGTACATCGTCCAGATGCCTATCGTGTGCAGGATGAAGGGCCACTTCTTATCCATCTTGGCGATGCTCGCAAAGCCCGCGCCGAGCCCCCGTATCCAGCCTGCTATCTTGCCGCAGACCTTGTTGGAGCCGCTCCAGTGGAATACGGCCCAGAGCCCGCCGCCGACCAGAATTACCACCCCGGCGATTATCCACCAGAGGGAGAAATTGAGCCCGCCGGCTGCCGGAGCCCATATCTGCTCCACGAAGAAGCTGCCGAACTTGTCGCGGCTGCCTATGAGCGCCCCCGCGAAGAGCAGCGCTATGGCCACGAGGTCGCAGGTCCTTTCGCACACGATGGTGCCTAAAGCCTTGTCATAGCTGATGCCGCGGCGGGACACGTAGCCGCAGCGTACGAACTCGCCCGCGCCGGGCAGCACCACGTTGACGAGGTTGCCGACGTTGACCGAATCCCACACGTCCATACGGCGCACCGCAGGGTCGAAGGGGCGTATGAGGGCCGTCCACCGTTCCTCCCTCAGCACGAGGGCCATAGTCGAAAACGCTACGAAAAGGGCGACATAGCCCCAGCGCGTCTGCTTGAGGCCTTCCCAGAAGGCGCCCCAGTCCACTCCCTTGAAAGCGAAATAGACCAGCACTCCTGCAAGCAGGAACGATACGGTATATTTGATTATATTCTTTTTCATTTTAGTTCTCCAGAGTCCATTCGGCGCCGTCCTTGGTGTCTTTGACCTGGATGCCGAGGGCCTTGAGCGAGTCGCGGATGTGGTCGGAGGTGGCCCAGTCCTTGGCGGCCTTGGCTGCGGCGCGCTGCTCGAGCACCATACCCATCAGGCCGTCAATGACCTTGCGGGCGCCTTCAGAGCCGGTCTCCTCGTCCTTGAGACCCAGCACTCCGAACACGATGTCGTCGAACAGCTGGCAGAGGGTCTCGATGTCCCCCTTCCCGAGCTTGATCTGGCCGGCTTTCGCGGAGTTGATGATACGCACGGCGTCGGCGATGTGCGCAAGGGCCACCGGGGTGTTCATATCGTCGCACAGGGCGTCGTAGATGCCTTCGAACACGGCGCGCACGGCGTCGGACTCGGCCGCGCAGCTGTCGGGAGCCACGCCGAACGCTTCCTCGCCGTACGGCCACTCGGGAGCCTTGCGGCCTGCCATTGCATAGAGGTCACGGGCTGCCTGAAGCACGCGTGCAAGGCCCTTCTCTGCGGCAAGCAGGGCTTCGTTGGAGAAGTCGAGGGTGCCGCGGTAGTGCGCCTGGAGTATGAAGAAGCGCACGGTCATAGGGGAGTATGCGCGCTCGAGCTTGGGATGGTCGCCGGAAAAGAGCTGCGGGAGGGTGATGAAGTTGCCGAGGCTCTTGCCCATCTTCTGTCCGCCGATGGTAATCAGGTTGTTGTGGACCCAGTAGTGGACGCCCTGGGTGTGCCGGCAGGCGACGTTCTGGGCTATTTCGCATTCGTGGTGCGGGAACATCAGGTCCATACCGCCGCCGTGGATGTCGAATTCGGCTCCGAGGTACTTTTCTCCCATCACGGAGCACTCCAGGTGCCAGCCCGGGAAGCCTTCGCCCCAGGGGGACGGCCAGCGCATAATGTGCTCGGGCTCAGCCTTTTTCCAAAGCGCGAAGTCGTAGGGAGCGCGCTTCTCCGCCTGCCCGTCGAGGCTGCGGGTGCCTTCCAGGGTGTTGTCCAGGCTGCGTCCGCTGAGGATGCCGTAGCGGTGGTCGCGGTTGTACTTCTCCACGTCGAAGTAGATGCTGCCGCCGGCCTCGTAGGCGTAGCCGGCCTCCAGAATCTTCTTGACGGCCTCTATCTGCTCCACGATATGTCCGCTGGCGCGCGGCTCGATGGAAGGCGGGGCGCAGTTGAGGAGGCGCATCGCCTCGTGGTAGCGGAGGGTGTAGGTCTGCACCACTTCCATAGGCTCCAGCTGCTCCAGCCGGGCTTTCTTCGCTATCTTGTCCTCGCCTTCGTCGGCGTCGTGCTCGAGATGGCCGACATCGGTTATGTTGCGCACGTAGCGTACTTTGTAGCCCAGGTGCCGCAGCAGCTTGCTCAGCACGTCATAGGTCACGCCGGGACGGGCGTGGCCGAGGTGGGCGTCGCCATAGACGGTCGGGCCGCATACATACATTCCGACGTGCCCGGGATTGATGGGCTTGAATATTTCCTTGCTCCTTGTGAGCGTGTTGGTAATTCGCAGTTGTCTCATAACACGCAAAGATAGAAAATAATCGCTATATTTGCGAATATGAAATTCATCAGTTGGAACGTAAACGGCCTTCGGGCCGTGGCGGGCAAGGGATTTGCCGATATTTTCACCGGACTGGACGCTGACTTTTTCTGCCTGCAGGAGACTAAACTCCAGGCTGGGCAGATAGACCTGGAATTCCCCGGATACCGTTCGTTCTGGGACTATGCCGAGAAGAAGGGCTACTCCGGCACGTGCATCTACACCAAGCACGAGCCGCTCAGCGTACGCACGGGCCTCGGCATTCCCGAGCACGACACCGAAGGGCGCGTCGTGACCCTCGAGATGCCGGATTTCTTCCTTGTCAACGTCTATACGCCCAACTCCCAGGACGGCCTGAGGCGGCTTGGCTACAGGATGGAATGGGAAGATGCGTTCAGGGATTACCTCTGCGGCCTGGCGGCCCGGAAAGGCGTCGTCGTGTGCGGCGATATGAACGTGGCCCACGAGGAGATAGACCTAAAGAACCCCGACACCAACCACTTCAACGCCGGTTTTTCCGACGAGGAGCGCGCAAAGATGACGCAGCTCCTTGCTTCAGGATTCACCGACAGCTGGCGCTTCCAGCATCCCGGCGAGGCGAAATACTCCTGGTGGTCCTACCGTATGGCCGCCCGCGAGAGGAACGTGGGGTGGCGCATCGACTATTTCCTGGTGTCCGAAAGCCTGCGCGGGCGCATCGTATCGACCGTCATCCACAATGAAATCTACGGCTCCGACCACTGCCCGGTCGAGCTTGTGCTGGAATAACCGCTTAATACAGCACCAGGCCGAGCACCGCGCCGCAGAGAATCACGAGAATCGGGTTGACTTTGCCCCAGTAGGAGGCGGCGAAGGCGGCGCCGAGCAGCGCCCAGCTCTTCCAGTCGGTGAAGTTTTCCCGCACCACGGACAGCGAGGGCACGCATCCTGCCCAGGCCACGCGCACCACCAGAATCACCGCAGCGGCTCCAATGAGTCCCACGACTGCCGGCCGCAGCCAGCCCATAGTGCCCTCGAAGAGGGTGCTGCGGCTGAATTTGGTATAGACCTTCACGAGCGCGAGCACCACAAGGAACGAAGGCAGGATGAGGGAGAGCGTGGCGACGGCGGAGCCCAGCACGCCGAGCAGGTGCACCCCGGTGGCTTCATACAGCACGCTGTAGCCCACGTAGGTGGCGCTGTTGATGCCTATCGGCCCGGGCGTCATCTGCGAGATGGCCACGATATCCGTGAATGTGCTTTCGGAAATCCACTGATGCGCGACGACGACCTGCCCCTGAATCAGCGACAGCATCGCGTAGCCGCCGCCAAAAGTGAAAGCCCCGACCAGGAAGAAGGTCCAGGCAAGTTGCAGAAACAGGCTTAACTCTTCCATCGCTGCGAAAAATAAGTGGTGCTGAATCCCAGCACGATGACCACAAGCAAGATATAAATCGGCGATACGTTCAGAAACGCCACCAGCAGGAGCGAGGCAATGGCTATGAGCCACTTCCACCACGTCGTGCAGGACTTTCGAGCCATATTTATCATAGGCACGGCGATGAGCGAAATCACTACGGGGCGTATGCCCTTGAACGCCCGTTCCACGAAGGGATTGTCCTTGAAGGCGGAGAAGAACATCGCTATCGCAAGGATGATTACGAACGAGGGCATCACGGTGCCGAGGGTCGCCGCGATGCTGCCGGGGACTCCCCGCAGCCGGTAGCCGGCGAAAATGGAAATGTTGACGGCCATAACCCCCGGTGCGCTTTGAGACAGGGCCACGATGTCCGGCAGCTCGTCGTCCGGAATCCAGCCCCTGCGCGACATCTCCCGCTGGATGATGGGAATCATCGCGTAGCCCCCTCCTATGGTGAATGCGCCTATCTTTGCGAATACGGCAAATAGCTGAAACAGTGAGACTTTACTTTTCATCGAGGGAATACTGGAAAATGTTTACACGCCGCGCCGGGGAACTACCCGCATCCCTGCTGGCAAAGCCGAGATACAGCACGCCGTCTTTGATCTTGATGCCTTCGGTCTCGAAGTAGCCGAGGTCCGTAAGTCCCTGGGCGGCAAGCAGTCCGAGGTCCTCCACCCACGGCACCGAGGCGGTGGTGAGTTTCTTGCCCGTGCAGTCTATGAGGTAGGCCGTCGCCCAGTTCTTGCCTGTACCGGCCGCCACGTCTTCCGCCTCGGCCGCAGCGCCCCGCAGGAACCAGATTTTGCCGTGGTGCCAGTCATAGCCCTGCGGCACGTTGTTGAACGGCATTTTGAAACTGTAGAGCGGAGCCAGCTTTGCGAGGTTGCAGGCGCGCACGGTCGGCCTTTCATTGACGACAGGACTGCCATAAGAAATTGTGTAGGAGAGCGTTATGACTTCCTTGGGAGCCGCCTTGAGCGTCTCGATGTCATACACGTAGAACCGCGCCGTGCCGTTGGACTCCCGGCACCAGATGCCTACGGTGCCGTTGTCGGGGTCATAGGCTGCGATAAGGCGCTTCATTCCCGGCATAACGTAGTTGTCCGTGGCCTGGGATGGAATCAAGGTCACGCCCGCGCTGAAACGTACCCGCGAGAGCACCTGCGAATCCGTGTAGCGGTTGGTCTGCCCGGCTTCGAGCGTGCCGTAGTTGGAAGTCCACAGCCAGTCGCCGTCGGGGCAGCGCTCCACGAACATATTGTCGCCGTGGCCGAAGTACTTGAGGTGCATATAGGCCTGCGGATCCTGGTCGTGGACGGGCTTGCGGGTGTATGTCAGGGTATGCGGGCTGCCGCACACCTGGCAGGCGTACAGGTAGTCGTCGAAAAAGTCCCAGGACTGCACTACGGATTTGTAATAGAGGGTGTGGCCGCAGGTGAACTGCAGCGAGGCACTGTAGGCGCGCTTGATTTGGGACAGATTCACCACCCAGATCTTGCGCTCGGCGGTGACTCCGGAATCCGCTTCGGTCGCCGTGATTATGGCGCAGCCGGCCTCTTTCGCAGTGACTTTCCCGCTGCCGTCAACCGATGCCACGGCGGAATTGGAGGACTTGTACTGAATCTTGTACTCCTTGGCAGGGTCGTACGCGCTGCCGCCGGGCCTGCAGTCCAGCTGGGCAGTCTCTCCGGGATACAGGTCCAAATAGGGGGCCGTGAAAGACAGGGTGAGTTCCTTCTGCGGCTCCGGCTCGGGTTCGGGCTCGGGTTCGGGTTCCGGCTTTGGCTTCGGGGACGGTACCTCGTGCGGGTCGGGTTCGACGCTCGGTCCGCAGGCGCCGGCAATTGCCAGCAGGGAAACAAACAGTAAAAACTTTTTCATACGCTAATTCAGTGGCCAGTCGTCGGAACGGAAGGGGAGGGCAGGGATGCCGTAGCTGTTGAACAGGGTGCCGCGGCACCAGTTGCGGAAGCAGTAGCGCACGGCCACGGGCTCGGGGACCTGCGGCGAGCGTACGACCACTGTTCCGCCGCGGACGCGGGCCGTGGCCGGCTTGAACACCCGGTCCGCCCCGGCGAGCTCGAATCCTTCCAGTTCTTCGCCCAGCGGCGCCATCCCTCGCTCGCCCACGGTGAAGCTCACGACGGCCTCGCCGTTCTTGAACTCCGCTTTCTTGAAGCGCGGGCTGCGCTCTTCGATGCCGCGCACCCCGTACTGGTCTGCAAGGGCCATATAGGCAAGCCGCCGGCCCACCTCGCGCTTCTTCGCCGGGTGGATGCAGTACTGCTGCCCGAGGTCAAGGGTGCCGGCCATTCCGCTGCCAGGAATCAGGTCGAGCGTCTTCTCCTGTGCCTCGAAAAAGTAGCCGCACAGCGTGGGCGCATCCATAGAGTAGTCGTAGGGCGCAATCTGCACGAAGTAGAACGGCGCGCCTGGGTTCTGGAAGCGCTCCCGCATCATACGCACGTAGGCCGTCTGCAGGCGCGTGTACTGCTCCGCGCGGTCGCGGTTGCTCTCGCCCTGGTACCACAGCATTCCCTTGAAGGTGAACGGCACCAGCGGCGCCACCTGCCCGTTCCACAGCATACACGGCGAGCAGTTGGGATACTTCTCCGGCGACGTGCCGCCCTCGAGGTGCGCAAACACGAATTCGCTGCCGAAGCCTTCCCGCAGCGTGGGCTCGTCCATCCAGGCCTCTATCGGTGTGCCGCCCCAGTCGGTGATCAGCAGTCCCACGGGGATGTCCAGCACCTCGTAGAGCTCCCGGGCGAAGAAGTACGCCACTGCGCTCGCGTCTCCCACGGCCTGCGGTGTGTGCTCTTCCCAGGCGCCGGTGCAGCTTTCCAGCGGCGTCGGCGAGTACTGCTTGCCTATCGTGCACATACGTATCGGCACGGACGGCTTCGCGCCCAGAATCACTTCCGCCGAGCCTTCTACCGGCTGCCCGTGGAAACCGCGCACCGGCATCTCCATATTGGACTGGCCGGAGCAGAACCACACCTCGCCGATGAGCACGTTGCCGATGGTGGTCTTCTCGCCGTCGCTGAAGCTGATGCTGTAGGGGCCTCCGGCGGCAGGAGTGGGGAGGCGGGTCATCCATTTGCCGTCGCTGTCCGGCGCCGCCGTGTATTTTGCCCTGGTCCAGGAGGGGCGTATGGTGACGGAGCGGCCCTTGTCGGTCCATCCCCACACGGCCACGTCCTGCTTCTGCTGCAGGACCATATTGTCGGAGAAGAACGAAGGGAGGGTCACTTTGGCTGAAAGGCCGGTCTGCAGGGCTGCTGCCAAAAGGAGGATTGCAAATAATCTTTTCATATCAAAGGTAGATTGCTCTGGTATACCGTGGTGAAGTGCTTGGCCACGTCCCTGCTCATCTGCTTCAGCTTCACGGAGCAGAACACGGTGAAACCGCGCCCCAGTTTCTCGGCGTCCAGCACAGCTATGTACTTTTTGATGAATCCCTCCTTTTCGAGGCGCTTGAGCCTTTCGAAGACCGGGGTCTTGGACACTCTTATGGTATAGTCTGCTATTCAGGCAGATAGACTCCGTCCGACTTGAGCGTCGAGACGAGCACTGCGGGATCCAACTGCTTGGGGCTCTGGCCGTTCTTGGCGGCGAGGGCCGCTGCGGTGCCGGCCGCCTGTCCCATTGCGAAGCACGGAGGGATTACGCGGATGGCGGCCATCACGGGGCGCTCGGCTGCGGCACAGCGGCCTGCGCACAGCAGGTTGTCAACATTCTGGGGAAGGAGTGCACGATAGGGGAAGTAGTACGGGTCGTCGGTGTTGCGGGCCACGTACTCGACGTATCCCTTGCGGTGGATGTCCATATGGTTGGCGCAGCAGAACACCGGGTCTGGGTACTTGACGGAGTTCTTTGCGTCTTCGGTCGTGACGGTGTACTCGCCCACGATGCGGCGGGTCTCGCGTACGCCTAGGTTTTCGGCAGACTGGGCAAGTTCGCATTTCTCGCAGCCCTTGACATACTTGCGCAGGAACTTGACCACGTAGTCGGCCTGCTCGCGGCCTGTGATTTCAGCATCCGTGACCTGCTCGGGGTCAAGGCCGTTGACGTCGTCGGTCTGGGTCATATTGACGGTGGCCGTGCCGTCGAGGTTCTGGAAGAGAGCAATCTTCTGGCGCCACATAGGGAACTCGCCGGCCTCGCGTGCGGCAAGTATTTCGCGCATATAGAACTGCCCCTCGAAGTCGCCGGCCTTCTTGCAGGCCTCGTTGTGGGCGTCCATCGCCTTCCAGTCGATATTACGGAGCACTATGAACAGGGAAGTGGCCTGCACGCCGCCCTCGCCGTCGCCGTAGATGAAGGGCGCTCCGGCCTGGGCGGCCACGTCACCGTCGCCGGTGCAGTCGATATAGTTCTTGGCGGTGATTTTCCAGATGCCGTCCTTGGTGGCGAAGTAGGCGGCTGTGATTTTGCCTCCCTTGGTGTCGGCTTTGATGAAAAGGGTGTGGTAGAGGAGTTTCACTCCGGCTTCCTTGCACATCTGCTCGGTGGTGCGCTTGAGGCATTCGAAGTCGAAGGTGGTGAGGCCGTGGTGGCCTTTGTCGCGGTAGGCGGAGAAGGATCCGATTTCAGCCTTGAGGGGGTGGATTGCGCCGCCCTGCTCCACCATCCTGTCCACGAGCTCTTCGTAGAAGCCCCGGATGAGAAGCGTGTTGCCGTCGGGGGTGGTGGAAGACATAAACGGGGCCACGAGGCCGTTCGTGGCCATTCCGCCAAGATAGCCGCTGCGCTCCGCGAGGATGGTGCTGGCGCCGTGGCGGGCTGCACAGACCGCTGCACCGATGCCTGCAGGACCGCCGCCGATTACGAGTACGTCACAGTCGAAGCTGCGGGTCACGGGGAGAGTCACTTGATTGGGATTGTCGCAGGCGCTGACCAGCAGGGAGGCTGCCGCGGCGAAGATAAAGCCGATTCGTTTCATATGGTTATATTATTAGTTTCCAACCTGCTAAGTTAAGAAAAATTTTGTATATTTAAGGGCCAAATGGTTGACTACATAATATACACTGACGGCGGTTATTCCAGCAGCAGCAATGTCGGGTCGGCGGCTTATGTCATTCTAAAATCCGACGAAGCAACCGTGTTGAGACAGAATTCTTTCGTGCTGCGCAATGAGACCAGCCAGAGAGCCGAGCTCAAGGCCATCCTGGCCGCAATCGACGCCCTGCCCGACCGTTGCCGGGCGCGTGTGTGCACCGACTGCCTTGCCGCCACTCTCTCGCTCGGCCGTCCGCCCCGGCGCAAGCACCAGCCGGACGCGGACCTTCTGCTGAGCTTCAAGCAATTGGTCAAGCGCAAGAAACTGATGATTGAATTCCAGTGGGTCCGCAGCCACGGCGGCGCCCCCTGGCAGGAGCACTGCGACAACCTCTGCACCGAAACCCTCGCCGAGGCTGAATCCATCGACCCCTCCGCCCGCGGGTAATTATTCAAACACGAACTCGAATTCGTTGAGAGGGTCGGTAAGGTGCGAGAACTGCTTGGTGAGGGGGGAGATGCCGAAGAGGGGGGAGTAGGTGTGGACCTTCAGGGTCTTGCCGTCGGGCAGGAACTCCAGGATGCGCAGCCATCCGTCGCCGCCGTTGCCTTCCCAGCCGCCTCCGAGCGTCTGCACGTTGAACATCATCTGCCCCACGTCCTTGCCAGCCTTGTTCTTATCGACGCGCCAGCCCATATTGGCAGCGTAGTCGTCCACGTGCGTCTTGCGGAAGTCGCTGTGGCCGTGGTGCCCGCATAGCACGAGCCTCAGGTTGGGCACTTCATCCACCAGCTTGTCCCATATCTGCTGTCCGTAGTTGTTGGAAGGGTCTTGGCAGAGAGGGTACTTCTCGGGCCTCGTGTAACGTTCGTTGCCGCAGCGGCCGGCGCACTTCATATAGGAATGGGTGAGGAAGATTACGTAGTCGTCGGAATACTTCTCGCATAGCTTCTTGGCCCAGCCAAGCACGGCGTCTGACGGGCTGAATTCGGAGCTGATGACCAGTATCTTGTGCTTCCATCCCGGCAGGGAGTAGCGCGTGGCGCTGTTTTCGATGGATGCCCGGCCTTCGCGGTTGGGATGCTCGCTGACGAGCACGTCCAGCAGCGCACGGCCCTGACGCTCGGCAGGGAAGTAGTCAGGGAAGTATGTGTGGATGTCTTCCGAAGCCTTGAAACCGTAGTCGTGGTTGCCGGGAGACGTGATGTAGGGCACCACACCGTCCAGCCGCTCGAATGCGCGGGATACGGATTCCCACATCTGGCGCGAGGTCTGGTTGAGCATACGGCGGTCAAGGGCGTTGTTGTCGTTCTGCTCCACAAGGTCGCCGGTGCAGAGCACTGCCTTGATGCCCAGGTGTTCCACATTGTCGCGTATCCAGGCCGTGCATATCTCGAAAATGCCCTGGTTGATGTCATACTTTTCGTAGCCCTGGGGATCGCCCAGAAGAATCATCGTTGAGCCGCCCGGCACGCTGAGTTCCTGCCTGTCGGGGCGGTCCTGTGCGCCGGCCTGCAAGCAAAGCAGCAGCGCAGCAAGTAATGTGTATGCAAAATGTCTCATAGTTCAAAGATACGATAAATTCAGTATCTTGACAATATCTCCAATGCCGCTTTCGGCCTTATATGTCGGCAGATGCTCTTTTCCTCCCGTGCGGCCGTGGCCGATATTTAGCTGCTGCCGGCGGCTACGGTCTAATGTAGGATTACTTGTTGAGTGCAGGCAGATTCATCATCAGGCCGTTGCCCTGGCTCATCACCTCGGGGAGTTTGCCGTCCCACTTCTCGATCCAGTCTTCCTGGACGATAAGCGGGCTCAGGGAGGCCGAGATGGTGCGGTTGTAGTAGGCTTCGGCATCGGCCTTGACCTTCGTGGCCTCGGCCTCGCCCTTTGCCTTTGCAATGGCGATTTGGGCGTTGGCCTCAGCCTGCTTGACGAGGTTCTCGGCCTTCAGGGCTTCCTGGATGGCCTGGTTCTTGGCTTCGATGGCGGCGCTGAGCGACTTTGGAGGAGTGATGCGGGAAGTGAACTCCTGCACGTCGAATCCCTCGCTGCCAAGCGAATGAATCAGCATCTGGCGCACTTCCTGCTCGAACTTGGCGCGGTTGGCCATCAACTCGTCGGAGGTGTAGTTGTTGGCCGAGATGCGGTATGCGTCATAGATGCAGGTGCGCATATAGCCGTTCTCGATTTCGCGGAGGTCGCGGCGGTATTTGTTGAACACGTAGGAGGCCTTGTCCCGTTCCAGCTGGTAGGCGAGCATAGGATCCATAGTGAACTCGGCCGCGTCTTTGGTGGTCACGGTAAAAGGCTGGTAGTCAACCCTCTGGATATATACCGGGTAGGTGAACACGCGAGTCGTTATGGGGTTGTAGAATATAAGTCCCGTGACCTCGGTAGCGATAAGCTGCCCCTGGTCGGTCAGGGAAAACTTTTTGAACTTGATGCCGATTTCGGAGTTGTCAACCATCTTGGTGCAACTGAAAATCAGCACGATAAAGGCCGCAACGATGAGGCCGATGATAGAAACGGTCTTGTTCTTTTTCATAAGGCAAACACTATTTATCCCCCAAATATATGTAAAAAAGGGAAAATATCATAGCGCTTCGAAGCGGACGCTGTCGCTAAGGCCGGAAGGAGAGACCGCCGTGAAGACGGACCCGCCCGGGCCTATGCTGAGCCCCGGGAACTTCCAGACCACGCCGGTCTCTTCTCCGCTCGACTCCATACGGGCAATCTCCACGCCGTCCTGCAGAAGCCTCAGCGAAGGGGCATTGGAATAGACAGTGAGGGTGAATTCCGGGCCGGAAGGGCGCCTGAGCAGCCTTCTGCCGGTGATATAAACGGTCTCCTCGGAATGGTTCCACCAGGACTTGTAGAGGTAGAAAACGTCCTTGCGGGTCTTGCGGTCGCGGGTGACGAGGCCCTTGTCGTTGAGGTAGAGACGGGAAGGATTATCGATGTATTCCACCCCGTCGCTGCTGTCGAGATAACCCTCCCGGCGGCTCGCCACGGGGAAGTCGAACATAACCCAGATCGAAGTGAAGCCCAGCCAGGGCATAGCGGCTATCTGGCGAGCGTAGGACTCGTGGAAGCGGTTGCCGTATTCCTCCACGTGGCGCGAGTCGTCACGGTAGCGGCGTATGTCTTCCTCCTTCCAGGTGTGGCAGAACGGGTTGATGCCGACGCCGTATTCCGACAGGTTGGCCTGGCCCATCATTTCCCGCACCTTGGTCATACCTGATGTGAGGCCGGAGAAGTCGCCGTAGTCGTAGTACCAGCCATAGTAGCGGTTCTCTGAATAGAAATCGCCGGTCAGCGAAGTGTAGCCCTCACGCTTGAATAGCGAGTCGTCGGTCAGCCCGACAAGCCTGCCGGGGTCGAGCGACTTGGCGTAAGCGTAGAGACGGGCCGTCTCGGAGACCACCCTGGCTTCATCCAGCTGCCCCTGGAACTTCTCTTTGTTGCCCCATTTGTCCAACTCGTTCCACATTCCCCAGAACACTATGCTCGGGTGGTTGTAGAGATTGCCTATCATCTCCCGCATCTGCGAGTGGATGTTGTCGAAATATGCCTCCGTAGCCCTCCTGCCGCAGATGTTGACCCAGGGAATCTCAGTCTGTACTATGATGCCCAGCCTGTCGCAGAGGCGGAAGGCGTAGTCGTTGTGGGGATAGTGCGCGAGGCGCAGGAAATTGCATCCCAGTTCGCGGATCGTCCGGTAGTCGGCCTCGTAGTCCTCATAGGTGAGCGCGGATGCTTTGCCGTCGAGGTCCTGATGCATACAGACGCCCCGCAGCGGGTAGCTCCGTCCGTTGAGGAAGAAGCCGCCGTCCCGGCTGAGGCTGAAGTAGCGGAATCCCATTTCCGCCGCCGCCTTGTCTGAGCCGATGCTGAGCTCGACCGTGTAGAGATAGGGGTCGGCAAGCCCGTTCCACAGGTGCGGACGCCCGATGCTGAAGCTGCTTTCGTACTCTCCGCAGGCGGGCCTGGTCTCCTTGAACACGGTCTTCCCGGACGCGTCCCGCACCCGCAGCGTAACTTTCCCCGAACCGACTACGAATGCCCTGACGCGGGCGCAGGCAAGGCTGTCGCACACCTGCGTCTGCTCCACGTGGAGGCGGTAGAGCCCGTATTCCTGCGGGCTGAAATGGGCTCCGCGCGGCTGGAAGAGCCACACGGGATTGTGCAGGCCGCCGTTCTTGTTGAAGTCGGAGCTGACGGGAATCAGTTCGAGGTCTTCGGTGTTGTCGCAAATTACTTCTATGCGGTTGCGTCCCTTGGCGGTAAGCGCGCTGATGTCCACCGGGAAGGCCGTGTAGCCACCTTTGTGGCTGCCTGCGAGGCTGCCGTTGACCAGCACGGAGGCGGCCTGCGCGGCGCCTTCGAAGATGAGGTAGGCGGGCTTGCCGGCCTCGCGTATGTCAATTGAAGTGCGGTAGCGGCCCTTCCCGCGGTAGTAGGAATCGCTGTGGCCGTCGATGGCGTTCCACGAGTGGGGCACGCTGACCTGCGACCAGGACTCTCCGTCTGTGGAGAATTCCCATCCCACGAGGGCTTTTTGGGCGGCAGTGTGTGGCACTTGCCTGCGGACACCGGCATCCTGTGCTTGCAGAAGTACAGGACCCAGGATACACGCTATGAGCAATGCGGCTCTAAAATAAGTTCTTAACAAAGATCGCATACTGTTTTCATTAGGAGGCTTGGAAAACTAAAGAAGACATCATCTGCCTTGACGGGAGCGAAGGAGACCTTCCGAAGCCGGAGGAAATTCTCCGTATCTTCATAGACGGTCTGCCATTTGCCGCCCACCCTCAAATCCATTCGGAACCCCCGGGCCATCATAGGCGGCATAGCGACGCGCTCGGTGGTGGCCTCACGCTCCGGATTGGCTCGAATGACTCGCAGAGCATTCCTTTCTGCGGCAAGCAGCAGGAGCAGTAGCGTGGCGACTGTATTTCTCATTGTTTCATTGAATTAGCTATTCCCATCTGCAGGCCGCGCAGTTCGGCTATGCCTCTCATACGGCCGTAAAGCGAGTATCCCGGATTGGAAGAACGGGCAAGGTCGTCGCACATTCGGTGACCGTGGTCGGGGCGGCAGAAGATACGGAAACCGCGCTCCTGCATCACCTCCAGCAGGACCCTCATTACATCCGCCATAGGGACGTCCCCTTCGAGGTGATTGTCCTCAAGGTATCCCCCGGCGGCATCGCGCCTGACACTGCGCAGATGCACGAAGTCCACCCTGTCCCCGAACTCCCGAAGCATTGCCGGCAGGTCGTTGTCGGGGCGTATTCCCAGCGATCCCGTGCAGAAGCACAGTCCGTTGGAAGGGGATGGCACGGCGGCGACGATCCTGCGGAAGTCATCCGCGGTGCTCATAATGCGGGGCAGGCCCAGGATGGGAAACGGAGGGTCGTCGGGATGGATGACCAGCCGTACTCCGGCCTCCTCGGCCACAGGGCATACTTCCTTAAGGAATTCAGTCAGGTTGTACCGCAGTTCTTCCGGTCCTATGCTGCTGTAGCGCTCCAGCTCGGAGCGGAACTGCTCCAGGGTGAAGCTCTCTTCGCTTCCCGGCAGACCTGCCAGTATTGTGTGTGTAAGTGCCTGTATTTCAGCGGGGTTCATACGGGAATACCGCTCCCGCGCCGCTTCTGTCTCTGCAGGCGTGTATTCCTGGAACGCAGCCTTGCGGCCGAGGATGAAAAGGTCGAAGGCCAGCAGTGCGGCACGCTCGAAGCGCAGGCACTGCGAGCCGTCGGGCAGCTTCCAGGCGAGGTCGGTCCGCGTCCAGTCCAGCACGGGCATAAAGTTGTAGGTTACGCAGCTTATGCCGCAGCAGGCCAGGTTGCGTAGAGTCTGCTTGTAGTTGTCAATATAGCGCCGGAAGTCCCCGCTTCGGGTTTTGATGTGTTCGTGCACCGGAACGCTTTCCACCACGCTCCACTCGAGGCCTTGGGCCGCAATGTCCGCCCGGCGGCGGCGTATTTCTTCCACGGGCCATACCTCCCCGTTGGGAATGTGGTGCAGGGCGTGTACGATATCCGTCACGCCCGTTTGCCGGATATGCTCCAGGGGCACCGGGTCGGAGGGCCCGAACCAGCGCCAGCTTTCGCGCATAAGTATCATATAGAGAAGCTGTTGAAGCCTCCGTCCACAACCGATATTGTACCGGTGACGGCGGCTGATGCGTCAGAAGCGAGGTAGTGTATGGCGCCCAGTATCTCGTCGGGCTTGAGGAACCTTCCGATGGGCGTATGGGCGATGATGCTCTGCGAGCGGTCCGTAAGGGATCCGTCGGGATTGACGAGCAGCGAGTGGTTCTGGCCTGTGAGGATGAATCCCGGGGCGATTGCGTTCACCCTGAGTCCCTCGCCGAACTTGGCGGCAAGCTCGCCCGCGAGCCACTGCGTCCAGCTGGCTATCCCGGCCTTGGCTATTCCGTATCCGGCCACCCTGGTAAGGGGCCGGAACGAGGACATAGAGCAGAAGTTGATAATCGACCCCCTGCCTTTGTCCGTCATAGGCTTGAGGAAGACCTTTGTGGGGATGACGGTGCCGAAGATGTTCAGCTCGCAAACCTGCTTCATAGCCTCGATGTCCATATCGAAGAGCGTCTGCTCCGGGCCAACGTTGGCGCTTGACAGGTTGCCTCCTGCGGCATTGATGAGCACGTCTATGGTGCCGAAACGCTGCAGGATTTCCTCCCGGCTCTGCTGCAGCGTATCTTCCCGCAGCACGTCCGAGGCGAAGAAATGAGCCTCGCCGGGCGTTCCTTCGAGCCCGGCAATCAGCTTCTCACTCCTTTCCCTGGCCCTTTCCAGGCCCAGGAGCGCCACTTTGCAGCCCAGGCGCCCGAAGTAGCTGACGATGGCCGAGCCCAGCACTCCGCAGGCTCCGGTCACCACCACTACCTTTCCCTTAAGGTCGAACAAGTCATTCATAATCAGTAGCAAGTGTATGGTCCGTATGTTGCTTCTACAGAGAAGGAGAAGTCGGTGTCGCGCAGTTTGTACACGTAGAACTCTTGTCCGCCCGGAGACACTCGTATCACGAAATGCCCGCCGTAGTCTTTGACTTTTGAACCCAGGTCATCTACCGGAGTGCCTGCCTTGATGGAGGCGGTGTTGTCAAGACGTCCGGAGTGGATGTTGGTAATGAACACGTCCCCGTATTGTCTGTGCAGGCTGAAAGCCGGATCGCCGGGCTTGTCGGAATCGAAGACCTGCGCTACGGTCACCTTTGGTTGCAGGATTGCAGCTGCAGACTCGTTAAGAGTGTCGTGGTACATATGGTGGTTGGCTTTCATTGCCTCCACTTTGTTTCCCCAACCGTTGACAATCCGCTGCATCATACCGGTCTGGCAGGCGCAGTCGCCGCCGCTGTAGTAGTCGAAATCTCCGTAAGAGATGAGCACTGTGGCGCATTCTCCGTTTTCGGTCAGCGACCCGCTGTAAGTACCGAAGCCGCTGCCGTTCCAGTACTTGCCGTTGGCTCCGAGGTTATACACGGTCAGGTCGTAGGAATTGTCGTATTTGGGGATGAACTGCTTCTTGTAGTTGCCGTTAGCGTTCAAATTGAAGGCATACCAGGCCATACCATCCCGGGATTCCCGGTACTCGGCAAACTGGCGGAAGTCTTCGTAAATATCTGTGCTGTAGTCGCTTGTAGTGGGGGTGGCGGTGGGCCCGCAACGGTCCACCAGCTTCTTGATGGGCAGGTCGTCATACACGGCCATAACGCCGCTGCGGCAGTAGCCGTCGCCGCTCTTGCCGAAGGAGTCGCGCCTCTGGCCCATATGGTCGATGTGGTAGTGGGACAGCAGGAAGTAGTCCAGATACTCGTGCCCGGTGGCCTGCAGGAAGTATTTTGCGTACGTCGTATATACCTTGAAGGGACGGACGCCGGAGTTGGGCTTCTGGTCCACGGCCTTGGCCGAGGACGTGTAGTATTCGCCGGCGTCTATCATCAGGGAAGTGCCGTCGGGCATAATGACCAGCGTGCATTCGCCGCGGCCGGAGTTGATGGCGTGTATGTCCAGATAGCCCTTCTGCCAGGGGGAGAGACTGCTGGCATCAGGTTGCGGCAGCGGGTCGGGGACGGGTTCAGTGCCATTTGAGCACAGTACGGGGCGTATCGGAAGGCACTTCTGCACGTGGCCTACACCGTAGGCGGCATCGCTGTTAAGATGCACAGTGTAGCCATAGTCGCAGGAGTTCCCGGCGCGGAATCCGAGCACGGTGGTGGCGTGGTCGGAGTCGGGATACTTGCTCAGGTCAAGCCCCGAGAAGGTGCCGCTGCGGTAATATCCCTGGGCGTTGACGTAGTAGATTTTGTTGGTGTTGCTGCCGCTGATGTAACGGCCGCGGCCGGCCTTGGGCAGGAACAGTCCGCTTTCCAGGTCGGCGGGAGTGAGTTCCACGGCATCGGTTTCGAGGGTGGAGCTTTCCCAGGACGGGGTGGAAGTCAGCAGTATGCCGTAGATGCGGTTGCCGCCGACATTGACGTATCCAGCCTTGCCGCTGGCGTTGGTAGAAGAACTGCCTGCACGCAGGACCGAGATTTCGGCCGCCGTGGGCATACGGTACTGCCCTTTGCTGGCCCAGAAGGCCACGTCGCCGTGAAGCTCGCTGCCGGTAGCGAACGAGCCGCCGGAAGGAACTGCAAAGCAGTCCTCTCCGCTGATCTCGGAAGCCTCAATGTCCTCGCCGCTGCCTTTGGAGGCTCTGAATAAGCGTCCGGCGATGCTGAATTTTGCATCGTTGGGGAGCATATAGCCAGCGTCCGGCTTCCAGGCGTCTCCTGCTATTCCGCCCCAGTTGAAGCGGTCGAAGGCGGAGGATGACTGGGTGATGGTGACGCCCGTGCCGCTTGTGCCCACCTGGTCGCAGCCCAGGAATTCGTACTGCTTCGAGCCCAGGCGCCAGCCGCTCTGGAAGCCCTCGGAGGTCTTCCCGTCAGCAATCAAGTTGCCGGCCGCCCACCAGGTGCCTTCCACTTTGCGCACGGCGCTGCTGCGGGTGCACTTTGAGCGTACGTTGAGAGTGGGCATCGCAAGGTAGTCTGCTGGTGAGAGGGTTGCAGAGGTGCTGCTGAACTTAAGCTTTTCAAGGCCTTCGATGGGGGTCTCATCACCATCAAGCATTGTGATGTACAAGGAAGAATACTCCCCGGCCGGGATGGCGAGCCGGAAGTGCAAGTCAGAACCATAGCCAGCCCCGCCGGGGAATGTGATTATTTGTGTAGAATTAATACCGTCGGTCGTTATGGGGCCTGGGATGGAGGTATCAAAGTTGAATTCGCCGCTAATCCGTTTCCCTTCTGCGTTGAGCACCAGCGCCCTGGCGTATGCAGGGATATCGTGGAGCGTTATGTCGATGACTGGGGCTATGTGCTTGAAATACAGGCTGCCGGGCTGGCTGCCCTCCATACTGAATCTGGAGGCCATAAGGGCGGGAGTGCTATCACTACGCTCACTTATGTGGGGGATGGTGACGGTACCGGGTGAGTCACCTGCGAGGGCGTAAGGATAGACTGCCGCCGGGCCGGGAGCCCCGCTGAAGGAAGTGCAGGTGAAGGTGCCCTGGGAAGTGCCCGCGCCCGCGGTCAGGATGGCCTTGAATTTCTGCCCCGAACTGTTGTACAGGGCAATCTCGTCACCGGCAGTCCAGGAAACTTTACCGCTGGTGGCCACGGATACTTTGGTGGCCGGGGCATAGGCCGTCAAGACAAGGGTGCGGCCGTCGGTCGCCTCAGCAGGTACCTCAGGACCCGCAGGCTCCCTGCTGCATCCGGCAGCCATCAGCCCGGTGGCTAACAATATCAAAAAGACTCTCTTCATATCAATTCCTTAATTATTGCTCCGTTTTTCCTCCGTTTGTCCTCAAAACCGGCCCTATTTGAGGACGGCCGGCAGGACAACACCTTGCCCGCCAATCACTCTCTCATTGCTCTCTGCGGCATATCGCCGGGCAAGGTCCCCGTCCTAAAACAGGACCTTGCCCGACCAGATGCCATTACTCTGCGGCAAAAGTTGCCTAGATGGTGTTGTAGGCCCCAGTACACATACAGACAAAAACATCAGAGCTACTGTCTTCATCTTTACCTAATGTGTTGATTACTGTCGTTCATCTTACGGGATATATACCGGGCGGATACAGTTGCCGACTTTTGTATTGCCAGTGTACAGAATCCCGCTAGAATTACTGATAGAAACTGTGTAACCATACATTAGTTCGTTGTCGGTTTTCCAACAAATGCATCTTGCGTTATTCTTGTATATATCAGTTTCTATATCTCCTCCGAAATTGCCACACCAATAACCACCCCATGCATTGTACCCATTAACGCCTGTTGCTGAGAAGGTCCCTGGAGAAGTTCCGATATTTCCGCGTATCCCATTTGATGGAAGGAATAGACCAGACTCAATATCCGCTAACGTGAATTCGCAAGCTTCTGTATTGTAACTGGGCGTGGAATTCCAATGGATAGGTGTAGACGTAAACAGGTGGCCATTAATAATTTTTTCGCCATCTTTATAATAACCGACTAGCATATTTGCTCTTTCACTGACTTCTCCCTTTTTGCTATACAATTTGATAATCTCGCTACTTTTTGGCATACGGTACTGGCCTTTGCTGGCCCAATATGCAACATCTCCGGCATAGGTAGGATTTACAGTTCCGAAAGTTTCATTCTCAATCCACTGACTATCTCCGGTTAATACGGTTGTCGCAGAAGAAACTGTACCGGATGTACTTCCTTCTAAGTCAAAAACTTTACCCCAAAGATCAAATTCTTTAGCGTCACATATAATCGGGCAGTTGTGAACCCTTGAAGCTCTTCCTAACGTTCCCCAACTAAAATGATCCCAATGGGTATAAATATTGCCTTCCTTATAATTGCTATTATTGATAGTATATGAAACAGAAGAACCATCAACGCTCTCATTTATCAAGGCATATTGAGTATCCCATTGGTGTCCGTAAATATTCCAGCCCGTTACCCAGCCGTCACCAGTGCCATCATCTCCGCCATCCTTCCAGGCCCTCAAATTTCCCTTTGCCCACTTGATGCCCTCAACCTTCACGAAGTTGTCGCGGGCGCTGCCTACCATAGAACGTATGTTCAGCTCCGGCATAGTAATGTAGGCATCAGCACTTTGTCCTTTGAAGTTGCTTTCAGGAATAAGTTTGCTTGTGCCTTCTATTACATCTTCATCACCGTCCAATACTCTTATGCGAAGGTCTTTGTATTCATAAGCCGGAATGGCAGCATATACTTTAACTGTTGCATCAGAGCCATATGCAGTCTTATACGGGAAATAAATAATTTGACCGGAATTCCTTACAGGCACTGATTCCAAGGCATCTCTTGAAGCGTTTATTGTGTATGTTCCGTTTAATTGTGCTCCACTCTGGGACCATAATTTGAAGGCGCAAGCGTAGGCAGGAACATCCTTGATTGTGAATTCAATAATGGCCATAAGGCTGTTAAAATACAGGGGACTTACTTCAGAGCCGTCTCCGCCCTCAATTTTTGAGGCCATCACGGCAGGAATGTCATCAGTTCTCTCCCTATACTCAGGGATGGTGATTTCGCCCATAGTGTCTCCGGCCCAGTCATAAGGGAACACCGCAATGTCAGCAATTGTTCCCGTGAAGCTAGAACACTCAAAAGTAGCATTGTCAGTACCCGCGCCTTCTTTCACGGTGAATTCAAATTTGTCTCCGTAGGTATTGTAGACGGCAATCTTGTCATCACTGCTCCAAGTGACCTTGCCATTGTTTTCAAGGTCAACGTTGACTTTAGTTGACGGAAGAGTTGCAGTCAGAGTAACGGTGCGCACGCCCTCGGCTTCGGGATGGGTCTCGGTAACAGACTCCTTGCTGCAGGCAATGGCTGCCATCGCCAGGCAAATGATAGCAAAATACTTTTTCATAGCAGGAATTGTGTTATTCTTCATCCCAATTACCAGAGATGACTCTTCTGGACTGGATGTTGCTTTCGCATAGTATGCCAGTACTTTCAATTAGGCGGATTGTGATCTGGGGGGGGTATATAAGTTGTTGATTATCATAATATTGCGTATTAATTTATTCAAATATTGCCCAAATAGTGTTGTTGCCGCTGGCGACGCCGGAGGCGGTGATGCCGTAGGCGGAACCGGCGAGAAGAGAGCCGTAGTTGGATGCGGTTACATTGGTGTCGTTGACGGAGCAGCCGGATTTGACCTTGATAGGCGAAGCAGATGTGCCCCACACGGCGGTGACCGAGTTGGAGAAGCGTCCCACAACTATTCCGGCGTTGACGGCGTCGCCGCAGCTGACGCGGCACTGTACGACGCATCCCTCTCCGGTGAGGTTGTCGTTGGCGCTGCCATTCTGGAGGCCGATGAGGCCGCCGGCGCTGCGGATCATACCATCAACAGCCTGGGCTTCTACAACCACATCGCCGAAGTTTGAGCAGTTCTTGAACTTGCCTACGGTGCTGTTGCCGGTAAGTCCGCCCACATAGGTCTGTTTGGCGCCGTCAGCAGAGGAAACGATGGCATAGTTGGTGCATCCTTCGTAATTGCCCCTCTGGGCGAAACCCGAAATACCGCCCAGACGCTCATTCTTGCCAGCGGTTTGCAGGATGTCTGATACTGCGCCCTTGGTTGGGTCGCCGCTCTTGCCGTTGATGCAGTCTTTGACAAGGCCGTTCTCGTCGGAAGTCATACCTATTATTCCGCCGTAGCAGCCCTCAATTGAGTGGTTGCCTAACTTTGTTACGGGGCCGAGGTTGACGCACTCCTGAACAAGGTTGGCATTGGACATACGGCCCATTATGCCACCGGCAGCAACATAAGACGCCTGGCTTTGGTTGAATCCTTTGATGGCGCCCTCGTTGGTACAGTTGAGAACCTGGAGATTTATTTTGGTGGATTCCGTGGCAACGCTTCCGTCCATACCCACAATACCTCCGAAGTATATCTGGCCGGCCTTGATATTGACAGTGTTTTCAATTATGCCGGTGTTGGAACATCCGGTGATGACGCATCCGTCGGTTTCGTTGCCGGTACGTCCAAGTATGCCTCCATATACGACAACTCCCTTGTTGGTAGAAGCTATGTCACGGGCCACGCGGCCGGTGTTGGTACAGTTGCTGATTATTGTATTGTCGTAGATCGTGCCAACGATTCCGCCGAAGTACATTCCCGCGCCAGTGCTTGTACTTACGACATTGCCGTTGTTGGTACAGGAGCTGATCTCTGAATTGTTCATAGAGCGGCCTACCAGACCTCCGAATACTGGAGTGCCGCTGGAAATGACTCCTGTGTAGGTGACGGGAATGTTGTTCGTAACATTCTGGATGATGGTATTCTTGATGCGGCCGGCAAGGGCGCCGGCATTCTCGTTGCTCGAGGACGAAACTACAAGGGAACTCTGGTCGCCGTCACGGCCCAGAGTAAGGTTCCTGACGCGGAGCATCTTGTCGTTGGATGCAAGTGTGGAGAAGAAGCCGGGGAACTGATCGTCGTCGGAAATCACGATATTGTAGATGTTGTGTCCGGCTCCGTCGAAGATACCGGCAAAATGACCGGAATTGGCGTTTCCGTTGACGGGCTTCCAGGTCTCGCCGCCGTAGTTGATGTCGGCTGCGAGTTCCGCCACCTCGCCTGCGGCGTAGAAGTTGGCTATGGAGGCCCAAAGGTCAAGGTCAGCCTTGGTGCGTATCTTGTCTAGCCAGGAAAGCGTTCCGAAGTCTTCGAACTTGCGCCCGCCGCTGACGGGCAGGTCGAAGCCTGCTGCCGATGTCCCGGAGCGGACGGCCTTCTGCGAGCCCTTGGAGAAGCAGAAACGGAGAGTCCCTACTGCGGCTTGGGGCCATACCGCGGCAAAATAGTTCTGGCCGGCGGTGAATGATCCGCTCACGCTTAGGATAGGATCGGTTCCGGCAGCGACGCCGGGTTCGACGGCGACAGGTGCGTCACCTGACATCCTGATGGCACCACCTTCTGGAGTGAAGCCCTCAAGATATACGGAAGAGATGCCGTTTTCGGGAACCTTGAACTCCACCAGCGATACTGCATTCTTGAATGTAACCTTGGTGGGCTCGGTACTTGTGCCTACCTGCACGAGTGAGGCGGGGTCGATGGTTCCGCCCGCGGGAATCACCTGTGCGGAGGGCAGGGTGAGCATTATGGAGCCAGCGGGGGCGCCGTCGGGCAGGGCGGCGGAAGAGATGGCAGATGCCGGATAGACCAGAGTGTACGAGTCTGCCTCACCGATAGAAACGGTAAAGGATGCGGTGCGGCCACCATCTTCGATGTCGGCATCTGAGATTGCTGTAGAGTTGGCCCAAACTGAGCCGTTGTAAACTGCGATGACGTCGCCTTCTTCCCAGCATACCTTGTAAGCGTCGAGGGTTGCCTTGACAGGCTGGTCCAAAGTGGCGGTAAAACGGATGGCCCCGGGGGTGGCGGCAGGAGTCTCAGTGCGGACTTCCTTACTGCAAGCGAAAGCGGCAAGAACGGCCGCTGCGACCAGTATGGTTTTAACTAACTTTTTCATTGTCATTGATTTTAGATGTTAAACACTAGTCGCCCCAGATGAGGTCGTCAACCGTTGTGGGTTCCTGGAATTCGCCGCCGCTGGCCTGACACAGGCCAAGGGCGCAGTCAAAAGGTTCCGCGTAAACCTGCGGAGGGTTGTAAGCCAATAGATGTTTATTCATAATATATGTGATTAATAGTTATCCCATTCACCGTCGCGCCAAGTCATATCTTCCGTGTCCGACTGGCACAGAAGAAAAAGGGGAAGCCGCTGTACGGCTTCGAGGGAAGGCGCAATGTACTCTTTCATTCGCATTCAAAAGGTCCTTCGACCGATTTTATTCTATAGATATTGTTGGTGTCATCAAGCTGGAAAACCCAGAAGCGGTCCCCGCCCGGGGCTACGCGGATAACCACGTGGCCGTTGACGTGGCAGTGACCGTAAAGGTCTTTGTTGGGCGTGGTTATGACGTCGTCAACTCCAGTAAAGTAAAGCGACACCCCGGTGTCGTAGTAGGCGCCGTCCAGCAGGTCCTTTATGGTTTCAAGCATAGGCTGGTCGGTGCGGCGTGCAAAACTCTGGGTCACTATCACCTTGGGCTTGAGTATGCTCATCTGGTCCTTGGGCAGACAGTTTACCGACATATGATGGTCGGCCTTCATAGCCTCAATCGGGCGTCCGATAACCTTGGCCACAGGGACTGCCATCTTGGTGTTTCCGCCCGCATCTCCGGCAGTGTAGTAGTCGAACTTGCCGTAGCTTATGAGCGAAATGCAGCAGGCACCGTTCTCGTACGGGATGGCGGAACCGTAAGCATCCACCATCGAAGTGCCGTTCCAGTATTCACCGTTGACGCCGTAGTTGAAAATCTTGAAAGAAGGGTATTTGGCCGCATTGTAGCAGAGCGTGAGCTGCTTGTCGGTGCCGGCCTGGAAGCGCTCCATAACAAGCCCTTTCTTTGAAGTGGCATACTTGACAAAGTTGGTGTAATCCCCGTGCAGACCGGCACTGTAGCTGGTTGCGCTTGTCTTGACGAACTCATATTCAGGATCGTCGGCGCTCCAGGCGCGGTCTATCAATTTTTTGTAGGGCAGTGTCGTGTACAGGGCCATCAAGCCGGTTTGGGTATAGCCCTCCGAACTAACTATGAATCCCTTGCCTTTGGGTGTGCCGAAGTGGTCGATGTGGAAGTGGCTCATTACGGCATAGTCCAGATAATCGTGTCCGGAAGCCTCCAGGAAGTGCTTAATATAGCGTGATTGCGTAAAGTACGCCCTTGTGTTGCTGTTGGGCCTCTGGGTCACGGATACAGGTGAAGTTGTGGATGTCACTACTTCTCCGGCATCAATGATCATAGAGGTGCCGTCGGGCATCATAAAGAAGGTGCACTCGCCGCGTCCCGTGCTTATTGCGTGAATATCAAGCCATCCTTCTTGCCATAAGGGCAGGACGTCGCCGATCGCGGCCTCGTTCGGTGCCTTTGACGGCTGCTCCCCGCCCTGGTCCTCATCGGGCTTCTGTCCGCAGGCGGCGAGCATCAGAAAAGTAATAAAAAATGTAAAATTCTTTCTCATCTGCATTTGAAAGGTCCGTCAGTTTGAATTATATTGTACTCGAAATTAGTGTCATCCAATAAATATACATAATACTCAGAACCTCCGGGCATAACTCTTATCACAACGTGTCCGTTTATGCCTGAGGCCTTGTCGTAAAGGTCTTTGTGCAGGCTTCGCTGTTCTTCTCCGAGGTTGGTAAAGTAGTACTTTGTGTCAAGACCCATCGGGTTGTCCAGCAACAGGTGGGTGAGAGTCTCTACGTCCGGTTGTATTTCCCTGACCGAGAAGACCTGGGTCACAACCACCTGAGGCCTGTATATGCCCATAGTCTCGTCTTTCATACAATGGTAGGAGAAGTGATGGTCAGCCTTCATAGCTTCGATTGGCCGGCCTATCGCCCTGGCCACCGGATACGCCACGGCGCCATTGCCTCCGGCGTCGCCTCCTGTGTAGTAGTCAAAGTCTCCGTAACTCAGGAGGAAACAGCAGGATGCGCCGTTCTCCTTGATGTCCTTGCCCTCGTACGCATTTACCTTTTTGGAACCGTCCCAAACAATTCCGTTTGCAGCGTAGTTCATAATGCTGAAATTGCGGTAGCGGCAAGGCCGGTGGCGCAGGCGCAGTTGTCTGCGGTCACCCACTCTGAAACTCTCGGCCTTCATTCCGTCGTGGGCTGATGCCCAGCGCACGAACTTAGGATAGAAGGTGCTTTGCGAGCTGGAGGGAAGCCACGTGCTCTCGTACTTCGGATAAGACCGGTCGATCAGCGTGCGGATGGGGATTTCTTTCTGAAGTGCGGCTATGCCGGTAAGGACATATCCCCCCTGCGGGTCGACCTCCATACCTTCCTCCTCTGTGCCGAAATGGTCCATATGATAGTGGGTTATGAGCGCATAGTCCAATGCTCCCTTGGCCTTCCGGGGCATAAAATGACGTATGTAACGGGCGTACACCTCGCAGGGACGCACATCGGCTGAAGGCTTGGGCGGCACTCCGGGGTATCTTTTGGACTTCCAGTTGATCCATTCTCCTGCGTCCACCAAGAGGGTGGTGCCGTCGGGCAGAATAAAGAATGTGCATTCTCCGCGGCCGGAATTGATGGCGTGTATATCAAGGCAGCCCTCCTGCCAAGGCGGCAGGGGGGAGCCTGCGACAATTGCGGATGCCAATAATGAAATCAGCAGGTGCATCATTTCTTGGTAACCTTGATGTCGAACACAAATATACGGGGGGCGTTCTTTACGCCCTTGGGGCAGTCGATCTTGAGCTTGGTAGCGGGGGTTAATCCGCTTGCTTCAAGCCTGATGTGCGATATGGGCTTGTCAATGTCGGCATTGTTCCAGGGATGGGGGAAATAATCGTTGTCCTCGAGCCTCAGGGTGGTGCCGCCATCCTCAAAGCTGCTCAGCGCGGTAGTAGCTTCGGGGAAGGATGTTCCGGCCTGGCTGGCTGCGACGTATGCATCGCGGGTTATGGTGCCTGAATTGAAGCTTCCGCCATTTTCGAGTATGAAGAACACAGGGTCGGTGGAAGAAGTCGAGAATCGTGCGATTTCAATTTCGATGACCGCGTCGGCGCTGCCCTCTATGCTGCTGAACGCCGGGGTGGTCATAGCTCCGGCGATGGCTCCTGCGCAGAGCTGCAGTCCGCCCGGTCGCTCGGCCGCATACTCGAACACCCAGTCCTGGAAACCATAGGCCTGCATATATTCAGGCTTGGCTTCGGGAGCCGTAGACACGTCAACAGGGTAGTCGAATGTAAATGCACCGTTATTCTGGGTTACCGTGCTGGTTGAGGGAAGATATCCGTCATAGGCATCCGCTTTCTGCCCGTTTCCATCGACAGGAGCAATGTAGTCGCCTCCGAGTGTGCAAAGGTCGAAATCTTCGTGGAAAATGACAGCCGGGTCGGCCTCCTGTATAAGGTTGATCCTGTATTTGGGGGACGAAGGGTTGCTGTTGTCGATAAATACGTGAATCTTGCCGGGACTCTCCAGGTTGATTGAGAAGGGATTGTCCGCTACGGAAGAGCTCACCATAGTGCCGATGGCTCTTTTAACATAGTAGCTTCGCTTGCTCTTTCCCGCCGCCTTGATTTTGGCCACGGGAAGCGCGGAAGCGTCGGAAGTGATGGTCCCAAGGCCGCCGGCTCCCGAGAATGTGGCAAATCCGTAAGCCTCGCCGTCCAGCTCGACATAGAACGAGGTCGTGGCGGGGACTTCGAACTCACCCTCGAACACGCCGGGGGAAGACTCTTGCATTTCGGTGCGCTCACCACGGATGTTGATGCGGCAAGGAGGAGCGGCGACATCGGCGCACTCGGTGCTTATTGAGTGCATCTCGGCTCTGGATATGCCGGTGGTATAGTCGCTCAGGGGCTGTTCCATTATGGTCTTGTCCTTGTTGTCCAGTAGGGAGGCATTGATGGCGGCGTAGTCGGCCACCGGCACGGGAACCAGGGCGTAAACCGTTTTTCCAGAGGATTTTACATTAAGGGTAATGTTGCCGCCGCTCACGGCATCAGAGGGTTTTAGGCCGCTGTCCAGAATTCTCTCGACGGGCGCCTTGAATGTGCCGCTCAGGGCCCCCTCGGGGCTGGAAAGAATAATCTTGGCCGCCTCTGCGGGGAAGTTCCCTATGGCCAGGTTGAGGAAGCCTACGGCCTGCTTGAAATTCACCTCCCAGGTATCTTCAATCGCTCCCACGAGTACGCCGGGATATGTCGAAGATACGGCTGCGGTAATGGCGTCATTGAGCTTGAGGGTGAGGTCTGAACCGGAAATGCTGAGAGCGGCGGAGGCGGGATAAACGGCCACCTGGCCCAATTGCTTGCCGGAAGGGATGGTGCCCTTGAACACGGCGCGCTTGGTGTCGCCCGTGCCGTCCAGCTTGAAGGTGACGAGGCTGCCGTCGGTGCAGGCGACCGCAATCTCGTCGGCCCCCTCCCAGGTTCCGTGCCCCTTCTCGTCCATAAATACCTTGGTCTGCAGGTTCTCGAAGTTGGCCAGGAGGCTCACCTCGCCTGTGCGGGACAAGGTCTGATCAGGAGTCCAAGTTTCGTAGCTGTAGTCTTTGCAGCCGACGATTAGCAAGGCTGCTGCAGCGATAAATATGATACTTCTTTTCATACTTCAGTGATATTAATAACCGGGATTCTGGTTCTCCTGGCCGATGGCTGCGTTGGTGCGGATTTCCCTGTCGGGAAGCGGCCAGAGCTCGTCTTTGCCGGGCTGATAGTACAGATTGATGAGGGTGCGGAGGTTGAAAGCCTTGCCGTCCCAGGTGTCGGAAGTGTTGTAGCTGACCGTCCAGTTCTCGTCTATTGTAGGCTTTGCGTTGGAAAGGATGTCCTTGAAGCCGGGAGCGTATTGGGGACCGTTCATAACCTTTTCCGCAAGTGCGCGGCCGTCGGACATTTTCCAGCGGCGTATGTCGAACCAGCGGAAGCCCTCGGCGCACAGCTCAACGGTGCGCTCGTAACGCAGGGCGCTGCGGAGCTCGGCGCGGTCCACAGTAGTAATCTTCGGCATTTTTACCCTCTGGCGCACCTGATTGATGTCGTTCTGGGCGCGTTTGAGGTCGCCGCCGTTCCACTCGATATTGGCCTCGGCGTCGATGAGCAGCAACTCGGCGTAACGCATTATGCACACGTCAAGGTCGTCCTCGTATGTGTTGGTGAGGGTGGCTCCGTAGTATGCCGGATCGCCGAATTTGCGCCACAGGTAGCCGCCTGGTCCCTTGGTGCCGTTGGGACCGTACTCGCTCTTGTTGCCATAGACATCGTTGTTGTTTACCATAGCACCGGTGTTGTAGTCGCGGACCTGCTTTGCACTCGGGTTGGTGGTGTATTCCACTCCGTTGTAGCGGGTGTCGGGCCGCAGGCAGTACAGGTCAAGGCGAGGGTCGCGGTGGCTCCACGGGTCCTGCCAGTTGTAAAGCTGGGATTCCGTGATGGACTTGCCGTCGGTACACTGGAAGGTGTCCATCAGGGCCTGGGAAGGGCCGCATCCGGCAGCGCCGTTATGGACTCGGGAAGAATAGGTGTAAACCATTGCGTGAGTGTTGGCTGCGGCCAGTTTGTTGAACTGTATGGCCCACATCCACTCGTCGCTCTTCTCGCCTTCGAAGCCGAACAGATTGGAGGCGGAAGGTTCGCCTGCGGTGGCTGCATTGGGATAATAGGTGCAGTCCAGGGTCTCCAGCTTATACACTCCCTCAGCGAGTTCCATTGCTATGCGGGAGTATTTAGCCGCTTCCTCGAAACGTCCCCAGTTGAGGCAGATTCGTGCTTTGAGAGTATAGGCGGCAGCCCTGCCCAGGCGGGCGCTACCCCATACGCTCTTGTCCCAGCGGACCGGAAGATAATTCAGAAGATCGTCGTCCATATCTTTGAGGATGCGGTCGATGACCTGCTCCCTGGGAACACGCGGGTACTCGTAGTCGGTGAGGGTGAGACAGTGGTCGATGAAAGGAATGTCGCCGTAATACTGGCACCCCATATCATAGACATAGGCCCTCAGGCACAGCAACTCGGCCTTAAACTGCTTGTAAGTCTCCTCCGACATCTTGTCCTTTATATTGTCCAGATTGTCAAGCACCAGATGGATACGGCCTGCGGTCTTGTAAATCCTGGTGTAAAGTATGGTGGCGGCGCTGGTTGTCTGTGTAGCCGTGGAAGTTACGAGGAGGTTCCAACTGCTCAGGCCGATGCGGGTGGTTCCTATGTCGGTGAGGTTGTCCACGAAGCGCCAGGGGTAGGGGCTGTATTGGCTCACCGAGTTTGCGAGGTTCTTATAGCTTACCAGTACACCGGCCAGGGCTTCCTCCTCGCTGGCGGGGAAGGTTCCGGTGGATGGACCGTTGAGCGGATAGCGCTCCAGGGCTTTTTCGCAGGATGCAAGCGTAAGTACCGATGCAAGAATCAATATTATGTACTTTTTCATAACGCTTAGAATTTAATGTCCACTCCGAATGTGTAGGTAGATACCAGGGGGTAGTTCGTGGCGGTAGCTCCGGCCTGTACGCCGTCGCCGCTGGTCGTGAACATATTCTCCGGGTCGTAACCCTGCCAGTAGTTGGTGAGGGTGAAGAGGTTGGTGGCGTTGGCGAAGAGCGTCAGGTTACTTATCCTGGCTTTCTTCATCAACTTCTTGGGGAAGGTGTAGCTGAGTTGCAGGTTCTTGAGGCGGCAGTACGCGGCATCCGCCATCCAGAAGCTGGAATTCTTCTTGCTCAGCTCGCTGGCGTAGCTCAAGCGGGGGAAGTGCCCGTCGGGAGTGTCGGGAGTCCAGCGGTCCAGATGCTCGGTACGGAAGGTGCCTCCTTGTACGCAGGGCTGGGTGTAGTAGCCGTTGAGGTAGGCGTTCAACTTGCCCACGCCCTGGAACTGGGCGCTTAGGTTGAAGCCCTTCCAGCCTATGCTGAGAGTGGTCCCGAAAGTGTAGCGGGGGATGGTGCTGCCAATTATCTGACGGTCCTGGTCGTCGATCTTGCCGTCAGGGGCGGGAATCTTGTTGCCCTTGGCGTCGAGGATGTATTCACCGTTTTCGTCAACCTTGAAGTCACCGGCCACGTCTTCATAGATAAGGTCGCCGGGCTTGGTCTCCATACCGTACTGCGGACAAGTGGCGTTGACCTGGTCGGCCTCTTCCTGGCTGCGGGCCATACCTATGCACTTGAGGCCGTAGATGGAGTTGATGGCATAACCCTCCTCGTTGCGCAGCAGCGAGCCGGATGCGGTGCCCTTCATATCTATGATCTGGTTGACAACGTCGCTCAGGTTGGCATCCACGCCCCAACTCCAGTCGCCCTTGCGGTCGTGGTAGCCCACGCCTACTTCCCAGCCTACGTTGCGGACGGTGCCGGCATTCTGGAACGGCGCGTTGAGGCCAATGCTGGCGGGGATGTCAAGCTCCATCAAGATTCCGTAGGTGGTCTTGTAGTACCAGTCGGCGGTAAGGGTAAGCTTGTCGAAGAAGGTTCCGTCGATACCCACGTCGTACATCTCGGAGGTCTCCCAGGTAATCTCCTCGTTGGCCAGGTTGTTCAGGCCCACGATGGGATAGATTATGTCGTTGGCCGAGATGCTGGAAATCGTAAGCCTCTGGATTGTCGGATAATAGTCATCGCCGAGGTTCTGGTTTCCCAGCTGGCCGTAGGATGCGCGTATCTTAAGCTCGTTGATGCTCTTCTTGACTCCTTGCATCCAGGGCTCCTCTGTGATTCGCCAGGCAGCGGATGCTGATGGGAAGATGCCCCACCTGTGCCCTTTGGCGAAACGGGAGGATCCGTCGAAGCGGATATTGGCTTCGAAGAGGTAGCGCTCCTTGTAGTTGTAGTTCAACCTGCCGAAGAAGGAGGCCAGCGCCCACTGGTATTCGGCTCCGCTGTTTTCCTTGAGTTCGTTGTCGGCACCTGCATTGATGGTGTGGTACTGAGGATACTGGAAATCACGCCTGTAGGCTCCCAGAGTGCGGTTGTCCATATCTTCGTAGGAGGCACCTGCAAGCAGCGTCACATCGTGAGCCTGTGCAAACTTGTGGTGGGCCTTGGCGGTGAACAGGTAGTTGCCGTAGATGGTGCGGCTGATGCTCTCGCGCAGGGAGTTGTATTCCCTGTTTTTGATGGGGGATACAGTTCCGTAAGCATCTGAATAATAGGTAACCAGGTCGTGGAATGTATGTGTTTCGCTTTGAGTGATTCGGGGGGCTAGGGTACCTTCAAGGGTGAGCCATTTCCAAGGCTTGTAGCTCAGGGCCAGTGCTCCGGCCAGTCGGAAGGTCTCGCCGGTTACCTGTCCGCCCACGCCCAGGTCCATCATAGGCAGGGGGTTGACTGTACCGCCGGTGAACGGGGCGTAGGTGCCGTTTGACCATTCTGCCAGGAACAGAGGGTCGCGGGCATTCATCATATTGAAGAAGCCGCTCTGGTTGGGATGATAGTGCCGCAGGCCGTAACTTCCGGAAAGGTCGAAGCGCATACCGACTTTGTCGTTGATTTCCAGGTTCATATTGTTGCGGAAGTTGTAGCGCTTGAAATCGGCGCTTTTGACTATGCCCCTCTGGTCGAGGAAGCCGAGGCTGGTGAGGGTGCGTATCTTGCCGGAAGTGGCGCTAAGGCTCAGGTTGTGCTGATGCATCAGGCCGCTGCCGTTCAGGGCGTGCTGCTTCCAGTTGACGATGGGGTAGTTGTCGGGATCCAGCCAGTTGTTCTTGAGGTAGTTGCTTATGTACTCATCTGTGTAGATGGAGGTCCCGCCGTCATTCTCAGTGGCCTCGCGGTTGAGTATCATATAGTCGATGGGGCCTACGGTGTCGGGCGTGGTGGTAGGGGTCTGCCAGCCCACGTAACCGCGGTAGCTTACGCTGGACTTGCCCTTGTCGGCACGTTTGGTGGTGATGAGGATGACGCCGTTGGCTGCACGGGAGCCGTAGATTGCCGAGGAGGCTGCGTCCTTGAGCACGGAGATCTTGTCTATCTGCGTGGCATCCACCGAGTTGATGCTGCCCTCGATGCCGTCGATGAGCACCAGCGGGGCCGCACTGCTGCCGCCGAAGGTGCCGATACCGCGGATGCGGATGTTGCCCGTATCGGCGCCCGGACCGCCGCCGTTGGTGGTGACGGTGACTCCGGGAATGCTACCCTGAAGCGCAGTAGATGTCTGCGTAATTGGCTTGTTGTCAAGCACTTCGGAGGAGATGGCGCCCACGGCTCCAGTCAGGTTGACCTTTTTCTGGGTGCCGTAGCCGACCACCACGACGTCGTCCAGGAATTCGGCGTCGGTCTCTAGTGCAACAGTGTATAGAGCTTTCTTGCCCACGTTGATTTCCAGGTCCCTAAAGCCGAGGAAGGATACGGTGAGCACGTCACCTTCCTTTGCGGGAATGGAGAAAGCACCTGCATTATTTGTCACAGTGCCAGTCTTCGTGCCCTTAACGAATACGGACGCGCCCGGTAAGGGCTGTCCTTCGGAATCGAGTACGGTGCCCTGTACAAGCGGATTGGTCTGGCCCTGCTGGTCCTGACCTGCCTGAGGCTTGTTGCTCAGCACGATATTGCCTTCGATGATGGAGGCTCTTACGTCGGTTCCGCGGAAAACTTCTTCCAGCACGGCGAGCACGTCTTTATTCTGCGCGTCGATGCTGATGCGGCGGTTTTTGTCGAAGGCCGCATCGTTGTAGAAGAAAGTGAATCCGCTCTGCTGCTCAATGATTTT
This sequence comes from uncultured Bacteroidales bacterium, assembly GCA_900318565.1. Classification (GTDB taxonomy): domain Bacteria; phylum Bacteroidota; class Bacteroidia; order Bacteroidales; family UBA932; genus Cryptobacteroides. The sequence continues at coordinate 15,098 of ONLD01000002.1, read as the reverse complement.
GAGCACATCCGCGACCTTCTGGCCGTCGGCTTTGACCGAGACCGTGCGTGTTTGGGCAAGCAGTTGCAAAGATATACACATTGTGCACAACAGCAACGTGATCCGGGTCAAGAGATGAATTGTTCTTCCCATAAGTGTTACTAATATACGATGATTATTTGTCGTCCAGAGATATTGTAGGTGTCCATTCCTTTCACGGAAGTGTCGAAATGAATGTTTGTGGTGCGGCGGAAGTGCTCAAGCACGACTTCGAGCCGCTGCCCGCTGAAAGTACCGGTGTAGCGGTTTGAGAGCAGTTTTTCGTTGCGCACCAGGAATTCCACGTTGAAGCGGTTGCCGATGGCCCGCAGGGCGTCCTCGAGGCTGGTGTTGTTCAGTATTGTCTTGCCTTCGGTCCAGGCGGTGACTTCATTGCCTTCGGCGCTTCCCCGCCGTATCTTGCAGGATTCGCGGTTGTAGATGTATTGCTCTCCCGGGCTGACTTCGAAGACGTGCTCCCTGCCGGAGGCGTCGGGGCAGTGGAGACGGATGCTTCCGGAGATCAGGGTGGTCCTGATTTCAGGGCCGCTGTCCGGATATGCCTCAATGTCGAATTCGGTACCTGTGACTTCAACCTGCTGGCTGCTTGTCTCAACTATGAATTTGCGTCCGTGGTCTTTAGCCACCTCAAAGTACCCTTCTCCTTCGAGGGTGACTCTGCGTTCGTGTCCGAAAACGGCCGGATAGCTGAGCTTCGAATTGGAATTCAGCCACACGCGGCTTCCGTCGGGAAGAGTGGCGCGCGACACCATACCGGTGGTACAGCTGATTTCAACAGGGGCTAAGCGGGCATCCTGCTTCAATTTCGAAGACAGCCAGCCCGTAGCGACCATCAGGGGTATGCTCAAAGCGGCGGCGCAGTACACAAGCACGCGGGCGGTGCTGCGTCCTTGGTGCCTGCGGATTCTTTTCTTTACGGACTTCAGCGCACTGTCGGTGTCGGCGCTGTCGATGCTGTCGGCCTGTGAGCGCAAATATTCGGCACGGAAGACAGCTTCCGCCTTTGCGCGGTTTGCCTCGCTGCGGCAAATCCACATATCCACGAGTTTTCCGTCTTCTTCAGAAATGGTACCTGCAGCGTATCCCGGCAGCAGGTCCTCAATGTCTTTATCGGTTTTCATACACTATATAGACAGGCAAGTAAGCATTCACCCTAAAAAAAATTTTTATATTTGCACATCCGGATAAATATCTATGAACGACGACAAGCGGAACATATATCTTATCGCGAACGGCGACCGGGAAGCGTTTGAAAAGCTTTTCCGGAAATGGTATCCCGTGCTTGAGTCGTATGCCGGACATTACCTTGAAGCGGAAGACGCCCGTGATGTCGTCCAGGATGTCTTTTTCAACTTGTGGAAAAATGCCTCCTCGATGCATATCAGAGGCGAAGTGGGTGCCTATCTTTATTCTGCGGTGCGCAACAGGTGCTTGAGCGTCCTGGACCGAAAGAACCTCAGGGAGCGTTATCATTCCAGCGTCAGGCAGTCAGTGCTGGATGCCGTGTCCGACAGTTCTTATTCTAGCGTGCGGGAGCTGGGAACGATGCTCTCAGACGCCCTTGACGCTCTTCCCGAGGAGCAGAGGGCGGCCTTTATGAAAAGCAGGTCGGACGGCCTCAAATATAAAGATATTGCCAAGGACGGCGGAGTGTCCGTCAAGACTATCGAATATCGCATTTCGCAGGCGCTCAGGCACTTGCGTGTAGCGCTCGCGGATTTCTTCAATTCTTGAATCTGTCGCCGGCGTGCCAGCATAAGTGGAACTGTGCGTCGACGTATGTCTTGCCTTCTTGTTCTATGGCGGCGCTGAAACCTGGCCCTGAAATGGCTGCAGGCTCGATTGTGCAGGAGCAGGCCAGGGCGATGGCGCTTATGCAGAGAATAGTCTTTTTTATCATCCTATGAAGCCGTAAATGGACCGTAGATGTCTTTTACCCTGTAGTTGAAGTCGGAGTCGTCAAGTACATACACGTAGTAGGACCCGCCTCCGGGGAGCACACGCAGGACTATATGTCCGCTTGTGGCGGAGAAGGTGGCGGGGTCGATGCCGGCCGCCTTGAGTTCGCTTACTATGCTGTCGGCCAGGTTGGTGGCGAATATCTTTACGTTCTTGTTGGCCGTGTACACCCTTTTCATAGTGGCGGGATTGGGCTGGTTCTCGGTCCATACGCCCACTATGTAGCAGTCGGGCTTGAGGACGGAGAGCAGCGTCGTGCTGTTGGTGCTTTTGGTGCTGTGGTGGTTGGCCTTCATAGCTTCCACCTTGCCCACCACCTTGGAGATGGGTTTCTCTATGTCCTTCCAGCTGTAGGTGGTGTAGCCGTTGTACTGGATGTCGCCTCCGGAAAACCAGTCGAACTTGCCGTACTTGAGCGTGAAGACGCAGGACAGGATGTTCTCGTTGATGTCGTAGGTGTCGATGTTTGCGAGGCACTGTTCGGCAGTGGGAAGATACGTAGTATTCACCGAGGTTCCGCTTCCGGTCCAGATGTCGCCGCCTGCGGCGATTCCCCGGATCTGGAAACCGGGGTATAGCGCCGCGTCATGCTTGAGCACTATCTGGTCCGTGTGCCCGATAGCCAGTTTCTCGCGCACGGTGCCGTTGGCGCGGGTGGTCCAGTCGATGAAGTTATAGTAGTTCTGGCGCCTTCCGGGGGCGCTTTCCCAGACGTTGGATGCCCGGTCGTTCCATTCGCCGCGGTCTATGAGCTTTACGATAGGCAGGTAGTAGCCCACCTCGGGGAGTCCGTTGAGCAGGAAGCCTCCGGCGTTAAGGTTGATGGCGGGCGTGATGGTGCCGTTGCTATCCACGACCTTCCAGCCGTAGTTGGAGAAGTACTTGGTGTAGGAGCCCATATGGTCGGAGTGGTAGTGCGACAGCATAAAGTAGTCGATCTTGCCGCCGGCCTGCCAGGGAGCGAAATGCTGTATGTACCTCACGATGACGTTGCCGCTGGAGTACTGACGGGAGGGGCGGGAGTATATGCCCGAGCCGCCTTCGCCCTCGATCTCGAAGTCGTTGCCGCCGGCCGCGTCTACCAGCATCGTGGTGCCGTCGGGCAAGATGTAGTAGAAGGCCTCGCCGCGTCCGCCGTTGATGGAATGTATGTCCAGGTAGCCCTGCTTCCACGCAGGCAGGGGGGATCCTTTCTCGGCCTGTACGGGATTGCTGAGATTGGCCCGGAGAGGCGCCATTCTCGATATTGCCGAGCGCCTGACTTCGACTGCTCCGCCGGTGCCGGCCTCATAGCTGCGGCCCTGGTTGTCAATGGCCGAGATGGAGATGCCGCGGCTGAAGGAAACAGGGGGCAGCACGAAGATGAACTCCGTTGCGCCGGACTCGTCAGCGCCGGTCGTGACGGGGCTGTCGCACTGGATGGTTATTTCCTTTGCAGCGCCTTCCGCCAGCATCTTGCACTCCGGGATACCGTCCTTGAAGGTCACCTGTGCGCGGCCGGCAAGGAACTCGCCGCCGTTGCCTTTCAGGGTAATGGAAGAGATGCTCGAAGGGCCGTATAGCCGGACTATCAGAAGACCGCACAAGTTCTTGAACGACAGGTTGTTGTCTGTGGAATAGGCTGCCATAGGGCTGGCTCCCGGGGCAAAGGTCCCTGAGCCGAAGGCCTGCTGCGCGGGGAGCGTCAGCGACAGTGTTTCGCCGGACAGTGTGACATCCTCGCCGTAGGGATAAACGGCCCGGACGCCCTCGGCGGGACTTCCGGTGCCCGCAGCAGTGCCGGCGACCTTCTCGATCTTTCCGGACTTGTCGCCGTCCTGCCCGGCAAAGGCGTATTCCTCGTTGGCAGTGCTGCCGTTGAATACTGATACCTTGTCGCCTGCATTCCAGTAGACTTTGCGGTCGGCATCCATATATACTTTGGAATCAAGCCCTTCGGATATGATGGCATAGAGCCCTTCCTGTCCGGATCCGGCTCCCGGAGTGTCCTCCCTGGAGCACGCTGCGGAGCCCAGGACTATAGCTGCAAAGCATATAAAGTATAGTAGTTTACGGTTCATCGTGCAGAAATCAGTAGCTCATTTTCAGGTTGTACATAATGAACGAGTAGATGTCTGCCTGCTCTTCAAGCACCTTGGCCATTGGCTTGCCGCCTCCGCGCTTCAGGTCCTTGACGTACAGGTTGTTGCCCACGTCGGCGCCGCCCTCGGAGAGGAATGCCATAGTCTCATCTTTATTGATTGAGACGCCGTTTCGGGCGAGAGGTCGTCCTCCAGCCAGCGGTAGGGGTCGGGCACCATAGTGCCGAAGTATTCGTCAGTGGTCGGGTCTTTTCTGGTCTGCGGCATCTGCGGCGCGCAGGAAGCCAATGTTAAAGAGCACATTACAGCAATATAAAATTATCTCATATTGCAAATATAATTAATTGTACTCAAAAACACCACACCACGCTCACCCCAGCTCCCAAGTGACTTCCCGGCATCCACCCCGGCATACCGTCCGTTCCCGGCTCTCCGCCTCCAAGCCGCCCGGGCACGCCGTCCGTTTCCGGCTCTCCGCCACTGCTGTCCCTCCCGTTCCGTTACCCAATCCCTGCGCACTACCGCCCCTTCCTGTTCCGCCGCCCGATCCCTGCTTACTGCCCAATTCTGCCACTGCCGCCCTTCCGCCCAATTCCGGCATACCGCCCCGTCGTCCCACACCATTCCGCTGCTCGATTCCGGCACATAGCCACTGCTTTCTCCCGCATACACAAAACAGCCGGCTTTCTGGGCCCGATTGTGCAGTTTTCGGTCCCGCAGAGGTGGTTTTTCCGACTTCTGGGCCCGAATATGCCGATTTCGGGCCAACTGAGGTGAGTTTTCCGGCGTCCGGGCCCGATTTAGCTGTTTTCTGTCCCGCAGAGGTGAGTTTTCCGGCGTCCGGGCCCGATTTAGCTGTTTTCTGTCCCGCAGAAGTGAGATTTGGGGCCCGCAGGGTGCCGATTGGGGGGCCGCAGGGGCGAGTCTTGCGATATATAGCAAAAAAGCCTGCACCTGGGGGTGTAGGCTTTTTCTATGGAGTGAGTGAGCGGCTACAGTTCGCTCAAGCTTCTGGTCAGCTCGTCGTTCTTGGTCACGATGAGGTCCTGGTATTCCTTGAGACCTGTACCGGCGGGAATCAGGTGTCCGCAGATGACATTCTCCTTGAGGCCTTCGAGGTGGTCCACACGGCCGCGGATGGCGGCTTCGCTGAGCACCTTGGTCGTCTCCTGGAAGGATGCGGCCGACATAAAGCTGTCGGTCTTCAGTGCGGCGCGGGTGATACCCTGGAGCACCAGACGGGCAGTGGCCGGGCGGGCGGGACGAGTCTCCAGGACTTTGAGGCCCTGACGCTCGAGCGAGTCGTTTTCGCTCTTCATCTCGCGTGCGCCGATGATGTCGCCTTCTTCAAAACGGTCGGAGTCGCCGCGGTTTTCCACGATGTACTTGCCGAATATCTTGTCGTTGGCGTCCATAAACTTCCACTTGTCCACGAGCTCCTCCTTGAGGAATTCGGTGTCGCCGGGATCGGTGATTTCGACCTTGCGCATCATCTGGCGTATGATGATCTCGAAATGCTTGTCGTTGATCTTCACACCCTGCAGACGATACACGGCCTGCACCTCGTTGACGATGTATTCCTGGGCCTTGACGGGACCGAGAATATTGAGGATGTCGTTGGGGGACACTCCGCCGTCGGAGAGGGGAGTTCCGGCCTTGACGTAGTCGTTCTCCTGTACCAGAATCTGCTTGGTAAGGGGCACGAGGTAGCTCTTCTCGACTCCGGACTTGTTGCGTACGGTAATCTCGCGGTTGCCTCGCTTGACCTTTCCCATAATGACTTCGCCGTTGATCTCTGACAGGATGGCGGGGCTGCTCGGGTTGCGGGCTTCGAAGAGCTCGGTGACTCGGGGCAGACCTCCGGTGATATCGCTGGCCTTGCCGATGGCGCGGGGGATTTTGATGATCACGTCGCCGACCTTCACGCGGCTGCCGTCTTCCGCCATAACGTGGGCGCCGACAGGCAGGTTGAACTGGCGTACGCTGGCGCCGGTCTCATCGACAATGTGCAGGGTAGGACTCTTGGTCTTGTCCTTGGCTTCGATGATGACCTTGTCGGTGCTTGCGGAGAATTCGTCGGCGTTCTCCTTCTGGAAGGTGGAACCCTCGATCATATTCTCGAAGCGCACCGTACCGGCGCTTTCCACGATGGTGATGGCGTTGTAGGGATCCCATTCGCAGATGCGGTCGCCCTTGACCACGGTCTCGCCGTCTTTCTTGAAGATGACGGAACCGTAGGGGATGTCGTACTGGGAGAAGGTGATTCCGGTGTTCTCGTCGATGATGCGGAGCTCGGTCATACGGCTCACAACGACTTCCTGGGCCTCTCCGGTGACCTCGTCCACCCTCTGGATGGTGCGGAGCTCCTCGAAGGCGAGCTTGCCGTTGTACTTGGACTCGATGAAGGAGTCTGCCACGGCGCCGGAAGCGGTACCGCCGACGTGGAAGGTACGCAGGGTCAGCTGTGTACCAGGCTCACCGATGGACTGGGCTGCGATGACGCCCACGACTTCACCCTTCTCGACCATACGGCTGGTGGCGAGGTTGCGTCCGTAGCACTTGGCGCAGACGCCCTTGCGGCTCTCGCAAGTGAGGACGGAACGGATTTCCACCTGCTCGATGGGGAGGGAGTCGATGAGGTCGGCATCCTTCTCGCGGATTTCTTCTCCGGCGTGGAGTATGATTTCACCGGTCAGAGGGTTGAAGATGTCGTGGACGGTAGTACGTCCCAGAATCCTCTCGCCCAGAGACTCGACCACCTCGTCCTTGTTCTTGATTGCGGTGGCGATGAGGCCGCGGAGCGTGCCGCAGTCTTCCTCGGTGATGATGACGTCGTGCGACACGTCCACCAGACGCCTGGTCAGGTAACCTGCATCAGCGGTCTTGAGGGCGGTATCGGCCAGACCCTTACGGGCACCGTGCGTGGAGATGAAGTACTCGAGCACCGACATTCCTTCCTTCAGGTTGGAAATAATAGGGTTCTCGATAATTTCAGCTCCGGCGGCGCCGGACTTCTGCGGCTTGGCCATAAGGCCACGCATACCGCAGAGCTGCTTGATCTGCTGGGTCGAACCGCGGGCGCCGGAATCCAGCATCATAAACACGGGGTTGAAGCCCTGCTGGTCGCCGGAAATCTGCTTGGTCACGATGCCGGTCAGGTTGTTGTCAACGCTGGTCCAGAGGTCGATGACTTTGTTGTAGCGCTCCTGGTTGGTGATGAAGCCCATCGAATAGTTGTCCTTGATGCCGGCAATCTTCTGGTAGGCGTCGTCGATGAGGGTCTTCTTCTCTTCGGGCACGATCACGTCGCCGAGGTTGAAGGAGATACCTGCACGGAATGCCTGGTCGTATCCGAGATTCTTGATGTCGTCGAGGAACTTGGCGGTGCGGGTCACACCGGTGTTCTTGATGACGTTGGTAATGATCTTGCGGAGAGACTTCTTGCCGAGCACTTCGTTGACGTAGGGCACCTCATCGGGAACATACTGGTTCACGATGATGCGGCCCGCGGTGGTCTTCACCATCTGGGTGCCCTTGGAAGCATCGTTCTTGTCAACGGGCAGACGGACTTCGATTTCCGCGTGCATATCGATGGCCTTCTCGTTGAAGGCGATGATGACTTCTTCGGGACCGTAGAACTTCTTGCCTTCGCCCTTTGCGCCGGGGCGTATCTTCGTGATGTAATACAGTCCGAGGACCATATCCTGCGAAGGCACGGTGATAGGCGCACCGTTGGCGGGGTTCAGAATGTTCTGGCTTCCGAGCATAAGCAGCTGGGCCTCCATCACTGCGGCGTTGCCCAGCGGCAGGTGCACTGCCATCTGGTCACCGTCGAAGTCGGCGTTGAATGCCGTACAGGCGAGCGGGTGCAGCTGGATGGCCTTACCCTCGATCATACGGGGCTGGAAAGCCTGGATACCGAGACGGTGCAGGGTCGGGGCTCGGTTGAGGAGCACCGGGTGGCCCTTCATCACGTTCTCGAGGATGTCCCAGATGACGGGATCCTTGCGGTCCACGATTTTCTTTGCGCTCTTGACTGTCTTCACGATGCCGCGCTCGATGAGCTTGCGGATGATGAACGGCTTGTAGAGCTCGGCCGCCATATACTTGGGCAGACCGCATTCGTGCATATTCAGCTCGGGACCAACCACGATGACGGAACGGGCGGAGTAGTCCACACGTTTACCGAGGAGGTTCTGGCGGAAGCGTCCCTGCTTGCCCTTAAGGGAGTCGGAGAGACTCTTGAGGGCCCTGTTGCTCTCGCTCTTGACGGCGGAAGACTTCTTCGAGTTGTCGAAGAGGGAATCCACGGCTTCCTGGAGCATACGCTTTTCGTTGCGCAGAATCACTTCGGGAGCCTTGATTTCGAAGAGCCTCTTGAGGCGGTTGTTGCGGATGATCACGCGGCGGTACAGGTCGTTGAGGTCGGAGGTCGCGAAGCGGCCGCCGTCCAGCGGCACGAGAGGACGGAGATCCGGCGGGATGACGGGGATCACCTTCATAATCATCCACTCGGGGCGGTTGATATCCTTGGACTCCTGGAACCACTTGACAACCTGGAGGCGCTTGAGAAGTTCGGCCTTGCGCTGCTGCGAGCTTTCCTCCTGCATCTTCTGGCGGAGCTCCTTGCCGAGGGCTTCCACGTCAAGTTCCTTGAGCAGGTCATAGATGCCTTCGGCACCCATCTTTGCTATGAACTTGTCGGGATCGGAATCGGGAAGATTCTCGTTGCCCCTGAGGGACTCGCTGCCGAGAATATCCAGGTATTCCTCCTCGGAAAGGAGGTCCATCTTGCTGACAGCAGGCTCGTTGCGATTCTCGGAAGGCTCATATTTACCGACGTTGACCACTATGTATTTCTCATAGTAGATCACGGATTCCAGCTTCTTGGCGGGGAGGCCGAGGAGAGCGGAAATCTTGTTGGGAGCGGACTTGAAGTACCAGATGTGGGCCACGGGAACGGTCAGGCTGATATGGCCCATCCTCTCGCGGCGCACTTTCTTCTCCGTCACTTCGACGTTGCACCTGTCGCAGACGATACCGCGGTAACGTATTCTCTTATACTTTCCGCAATAGCACTCGTAGTCCTTGGTAGGACCGAAGATCTTCTCGCAGAAGAGTCCGTCGCGTTCGGGCTTGTAAGTCCTGTAGTTGACGGTCTCCGGCTTGAGGACCTCTCCGCACGACCTCTTGGTGATATCCTCGGGGGACGCAAGGGAGATGCTGATCGTCTGGAAGTTGTTCTTTACCTTATTTTCTTTATTGTTGAAAGTAGGCATAACTAGTATCGTTCAATGATATTATTCCAAAGTGACTTTGAGACCGAGGCCGCGAAGCTCGTGGAGCAGCACGTTGAGGGATTCGGGAATACCTGCCGGCGGCATAGGATCGCCCTTGACAATGGCCTCGTAGGTCTTGCTGCGGCCGGTCACGTCGTCGGACTTGACGGTCAGAATCTCCTGCAGTGTATTTGCTGCGCCGAAAGCCTCGAGGGCCCAGACTTCCATTTCTCCGAAACGCTGGCCTCCGAACTGGGCTTTACCGCCGAGAGGCTGCTGGGTGATAAGGGAATAGGGACCTATGCTACGGGCGTGCATCTTGTCATCGACCATATGGCCGAGCTTGATCATATAGATGACGCCGACCGTTGCGGGCTGGTCGAAGAAGTCACCGGTGCCGCCGTCGCGGAGTTGCGTCTTGCCGAAGCGGGGCACGCCGGCCTTGTCGGTGTAGTCGCAGATCTCTTCGATGCTTGCGCCGTCGAAAATAGGGGTGCTGAACTTGATGCCCAGACGCTTGCCGGCCCAACCGAGCACGGTCTCGTAGATCTGTCCCAGGTTCATACGTGAAGGCACGCCGAGAGGGTTCAGTACGATATCGACAGGAGTGCCGTCCTCCAGGAAAGGCATATCCTCCCTGCGGACGATCTTAGCCACGATACCCTTGTTGCCGTGGCGGCCTGCCATCTTGTCACCGACGGTGATCTTGCGCTTCTTGGCGATATAGACCTTGGCCAGCTGCATAACGCCGTTGGGCAGTTCGTCGCCGACCTTCATCTTGTCGATTTCACGCTTGAAAGCGGCGGCTTCAGTCTTGAGGGTGATGCAGTAGTTGTTTATAAGGTCGCGGATCATCGCGTTGGTGTCCTTGTCGGAGGTCCACTTGGCGGAATTGACGTTCTGGTAGTCGATGGAACGGAGAAGTTCGGGGGTGAACTTCTTGTCCTTCGCCACGATCTCGACGTTGTAGAGGTCGCTGATGCCGGCGCTCTTGCGGTTCTTGGTCAGCACGGTAAGCCTGCTGACGAGATCCTCCAGGAGCTTGGTCGCCTTGGCGTCGAATTCCTGCTGGCGGAGCTCCAGGCGGGCTTTCTGGTCTGCCTTGCCTGCGCCCTTGCGGCCGCTTTCCTTAGCGAGCTTGGTGTAGAGGGCGGTGCCCACCACGGTGCCGCTCAGGGAAGGATTGGCCTTGAGGGAAGCGTCCTTGACGTCGCCGGCCTTGTCGCCGAAGATGGCCTTGAGGAGCTTCTCCTCCGGGGACGGATCGCTTTCGCCCTTGGGTGTAATCTTGCCGATCATTATGTCGCCCGGCTCGATGTGGGCGCCGATGCGGATGATGCCGTTCTTGTCCAGGTCCTTGGTCGCGTCTTCGCTGACGTTGGGGATGTCGGAGGTCAGTTCCTCCATTCCGCGCTTGGTGTCGCGCACCTCGGTGAGGTACTCGTCCACGTGGACGGAAGTGAGGATGTCCCACTTGACCATCTCCTCGCTGAGCACGATGGCGTCCTCATAGTTGTAACCCTTCCAAGGCATAAACGCCACCTTGAGGTTGCGTCCGAGTGCGAGCTCGCCGCCCTGGGTCGCGTAACCTTCCGTCAGCACCTGGCCGGCCTCCACCTTGTCTCCCTTGCGCACGATAGGCTTCAGGTTGATAGTGGTGCTCTGGTTGGTCCTGCGGTAGATGGGCATACGGTAGATGACTTCTTCGGGAGCGAAGCTGACGAACTTCTCGTCGTCGGTGCGGTCGTACTTGATGCGGATTTCGTTGGCGTCCACATAAGTGACCTCACCCTTGCGCTCGGCGATGTACTGGGTGCGGGAGTCGATACACACTCTCTCTTCCAGGCCGGTACCCACGATAGGGGACTCGGGGCTGAGGAGCGGCACTGCCTGACGCATCATATTCGCGCCCATCAAGGCACGGTGCGCATCGTCGTGCTCCAGGAACGGAATGAGGGAAGCAGCCACGGAAGCCATCTGGTTCGGGGCCACGTCCATATAATCAACCTCCTCCTTGGAGACCACGGGGAAGTCGGCCTCGCAGCGGCACTGGAGCCTCTCGTCGAGGATGTTGCCGTCGTCGTCCATATGCACGTTGGCAAGGGATACGAGCTTGTTCTCTTCCTCCTCGGCGCTCATATAATGGCAGCCGGCGGCGCTCAGGTCCACTTTTCCGTCGTGGACGTCGCGGTAGGGCGTCTCGATGAATCCCAGAGCGTCGATGCGTGCGTACACGCAGAGCGACGAAATAAGTCCGATGTTAGGACCTTCCGGAGACTCGATAGGGCAGAGACGGCCGTAATGGGTGTAATGGACGTCTCGTACCTCGAATCCGGCGCGGTCGCGGCTCAGACCTCCGGGGCCGAGTGCGCTGAGACGCCTCTTGTGCGTAATTTCGGCGAGCGGGTTCGTCTGGTCCATAAACTGGCTCAGCTGGCTCGTGCCGAAGAATGAGTTGATGACGCTCGAGAGGGTCTTTGCGTTGATCAGGTCGATAGGGTTGAACTGCTCGCTGTCGCGCACGTTCATACGCTCCCTGATGGTGCGGGCCATACGGCTCAGACCGACGCTGAACTGGTTGGCAAGCTGCTCGCCGACGCTGCGCACACGCCTGTTGCTCAGGTGGTCGATATCATCGACGGTGGCCTTGGAGTTGATCAGCTGGATGAGATACTTGATGATCTCGATGATGTCGGTGTTGGTAAGCACGCGCACTTCGGGGCCGATGGTGAGGCCGAGTTTCTTGTTGAGACGGTAGCGTCCCACGGCGCCGAGATCGTAACGCTTCTCGGAGAAGAAGAGCTTGTCGATGACGTCTCTTGCGGTGCTTTCATCCGGTGCTTCCGAGTTGCGGAGCTGCTTGTAGATGTAGTTGACAGCTTCGATTTCGGTGTTGGTCGGATCCTTCTGGAGGGTGTTGAAGATGATGGCGTACTCGTTGGAGCCAACCTCGTCTTTCTGGAGGAGGATGGACTTGCACTCGGTGTCGCAGATGGCTGCGATGGTGTCTTCATTCAGCTCCTCGCCTCTTTCCACGATGGCCTTCGTACGCTCGATGGGGATGATTTCTCCGGTATCCTCATCTTCGAAGTCCTCGGTCCAGGTCTTGAGCACTTTGGCTGCAAGCTTGCGTCCGGGGATTCTCTTTTCCGCTCCGTCTTCGCCGATTTCGGTGCGTGCGCTGAACTGCTGCAGCACTTCGGGCTCCGTGGAGACTTCGTCGGCCAGGTCGAAGATGTCGATGATGTCCTTGTCGGAATTGTATCCGATAGCCCTGAGGAGGGTGGTGACAGGCAGCTTCTTCTTGCGGTCGATGTAGGCGTACATCACGTTGTTGATGTCCGTGGCGAATTCAATCCAGGAACCTTTGAACGGGATGATACGGGCGGAATACAGTTTGGTTCCGTTCGCGTGCATATTCTGGTCAAAGAACACGCCGGGAGAACGGTGCAGCTGGGAGACGACGATGCGCTCCGAGCCGTTAATCACGAAGGTGCCGCCCGGAGTCATATAGGGAATGTCTCCAAGATAGACGTCCTGGACCCTCGTGTCGAAGTCTTCGTGCTCGGGGTCCGTGCAGGACAGCCTGAGCTTTGCCTTCAGCGGGACGTTGTAGGTAAGTCCGCGCTCCAGACACTCCTGAATCGAGTACTTGGGAGGATCGACGAAATAGTCGATAAATTCCAACTTGTAGTTGTTCCTCGTGTCCTCGATAGGAAAAATTTCCTGGAATACCTGGTAAAGGCCTTCATTTTTCCTGTTTTCAGGGGTGGTCTCAAGCTGGAAAAAATCCTTGAAACTCTTGAGCTGCACCTCCAGAAGGTCCGGGTACTCCAGAATTTTCGAAGTTGCGAAGTTGATGCGCTTTGGGGCAGTCTTTTTTGACATATATAGCTTTATATGGAGAAAAACTTTTAATACGGAAAAAAGGTTTAGAGCCTATTATCCCCGGCTCTAAACCTGTCTGTTCCCTAAGCAGCAGGGAAGAGGCGGATTTATTTAATCTCAACCTCAGCGCCAGCTTCCTCAAGGGCTGCCTTGAGAGCTTCGGCCTCTGCCTTGGAAATTTTCTCCTTGATCGTGGAAGGAGCGCCGTCAACGAGGTCCTTGGCTTCCTTCAGACCCAGTCCGAGCTCGGTCTTGACGACCTTGATAACATTGAGCTTGGCCTGACCTGCGGAGGTGAGGATAACATCGAATTCAGTCTGCTCTGCCTCAGCGGCTGCACCTGCACCGGCGCCATCAGCTGCAACGACAACGGCTGCGGCTGCAGGCTCGATACCATACTCTTCCTTGAGGATCTTTGCGAGTTCCTGTACGTCTTTCACAGAGAGGTTTACCAACTCTTCTGCAAGGGCTTTAACATCTGCCATAATAATTATTATCTTTAAATTGTTAATATTTTACTATTCTGCTGCAGGAGCTGCGGGAGCCTCGGGGGCTGCTTCTTCTGCGGGAGCCGCCTCGGCTGCAGGAGCTTCCGGGGCTGCCGGTTTGGCGGAACCGATTTTCTCGTCCTCGCCCTTGCCTTCGGAGGCGTTCTCCAGTGCGGAGACAACCCTCTGGATAGGAGACTGGAGGAGGGAGATGACCTCGCCAATGAGTTCTTCCTTCGTCTTGATGGATGCGAGCTGGTCGAGCTTGTCTTCACCGATGAACACGCAGTCCTGTACGTAGGCACCCTTCACCACGGGCTTGCTGAAGCCTTCCTTCTGGAGCTTCTTGATGAGCTTTCCGGGAGCGGCGGGAACCTCGGTGTACATAATTGCGGTGTTGCCGACGAGGGTCTCGGTCAGAGACTTCATTTCCTCGTTGTCGGTTGCGTTCAGGACGTGTGCGAACAGAGTGTTCTTCACGACGTTGAGCACGATGCCAGCCTCGAAGCATTCGCGACGGAGCTTGCTTGTCTGTCCAGCATTCAGGCCGGCGATATCCGTGATGTAGAAGTTGGGATATGCCTTGAGCTGCGCTGAGATGCTTTCAATAATCTGACTTTTAAGTTCTTTCTTCATAATATTGAATTTTTACTCAGCACCGTTGAGGAATGCCTTGAGATCAACTTTAATACCGGGGCTCATAGTGGAGCAGATGGCTGCACTCTTCATATATGTGCCCTTGAGAGCCTGGGGCTTAAGCTTGGAAATCGCGTTCAGCACCTCGGCAGCGTTTTCGTAAAGCTGCTGGGCGGTGAAGGACACCTTGCCTATTCCAGTGTGGATAATACCGGTCTTGTCAACCTTGAAGTCGATCTTACCGCCCTTCACATCCTTGACGGCGTTGCCGATTTCCATCGTCACAGTGCCGGTCTTGGGGTTAGGCATAAGGCCGCGGGGTCCGAGGATCTTACCCAGGGCACCGACCTTCGCCATAACGGAAGGAGTACAGACGATGACATCGACGTCGGTCCAACCACCCTTGATCTTCTCGACGTATTCATCGAGTCCGACATAGTCGGCGCCTGCTTCCTTGGCCTCGGCCTCCTTGTCGGGAGTACAGAGAGCGAGCACGCGGACGACCTTACCGGTTCCGTGAGGGAGGGTGACAACGCCACGAATCATCTGGTTGGCCTTACGGGGGTCAACACCGAGGTTCGCGGAGAGCTCGACGGTTGCATCGAACTTGGTATATGATATTTCCTTTACAATCGAGCACGCTTCATTCAGCGAGTATGCCTTGGTGTGGTCGAACTTGGCCTCCGCGGCTTTCTGGTTTTTGGTCAATTTACTCATAATGCTCGTGA
>ONLD01000093.1 GCA_900318565.1 uncultured Bacteroidales bacterium | reverse complement strand
GAGTCCGTGGACTCGCTGCATCTGCTTGAGGAAATCGATTCCTGGGGCGGCAAGGCCGGCAAAATCATTCCCGTACTTCTGGAACTCCACGTCGCTGCGGAGCAGACAAAGCAGGGGTTTTACGAAGAGGAGGTGCTGGAGATTCTTTTCCGGGCATCATCCTTCAAAAACATCCGTTTCCGCGGGCTTATGGGAATGGCCACGAATACTGACTGCGAAGAGGATATACGCGCTGATTTCGGCCGTATAAAGGCCTTCTACGACTATCTCCGGGACCTTTTCCCGGAGCTGGAAGACTTCAGCGAGCTTTCCATCGGTATGTCGGGGGACTGGCGCATAGCCCTTGACTACGGAGCCACGATTGTCCGTATCGGCACTGCCATTTTCGGCCCGAGGGCCTAGATGGCGTCTGCCTCTGTAAGTGGAGAGCGGCTCTTGTCCTTCTCCGAAAGAATCATACTTCCGGCAGGAATCATCCAGTCTATGCCGAGAGCGGCATCGTTGAGTTGAACGCCTGCATCCGCCTCGGGATGGTAGAACTCGTCGCACTTGTACTGAAACACGGCGGTCGGGCTCAGGACCGAGAAGCCGTGCGCGAATCCTTTGGGAATGAAAAACTGCAGGTGGTTTTCCTCGCTCAGTTCCACGGCGACGTGCTTTCCGAAAGAGGGTGAGCCCTTGCGTATGTCCACGGCTACGTCCAGCACCCGCCCCTGCACGCACCGCACGAGTTTGGCCTGGGTGTACGGGGGCTTCTGGAAATGCAGCCCGCGCACGACTCCGTACGAAGACTTGCTCTCGTTGTCCTGCACGAAGCGCACCGGAGCGCACTGTGCGTCAAAGTCTCTTTGCGACCAGCTTTCGAAGAAATACCCGCGCGCATCTTCGAACACGCGCGGTTTCAGTATCAGCAGGCCCTCTATATCTGTCTTGATAATTTCCATACTTAATTATTATTGTTTGCGTGATGCCGTTTTCTTGAACAAAGAGCCCGGCAGCTGCGCAATGATGATGATTCCGAGTACGATTGCGATTGTCACTTTCAGGGACAGCCATCCGGAAAGCATAGCGTCGTGCATCCGGGCGGAGACCAGATAAAGCGCCGTCCAGAAGATACCTCCTCCCGGCACCATAGGGAAAATGCCGGGAATAAGGAACACAGTCTCGGGAGCCTTGAGCCAGACAGCCATCATACGGGAAAGGAGGGCGACCAGCAGGGCGGCTGCGAAAGTGGACGAGCCTATGCCTATGTCAGTGAAGCGGGAAAGCAGCAGATACACTGTCCATCCTGCCGTAGCGCACAATGCGGACGGCAGATAGTGCCTGCGCGGCACCCCGAAAAGCACCGCGAATCCCAGCGTGCCGAGGAAAGCCGCAGACCCCTGGCAGAGGAGGGAAGAAGTCAGGGCGTCCGGCTCGTTGCCGTTCACCAGGGGCATCACTCCCTCTATCCAACTGTCTGCGACGAAGGTTATCGTGACGCCGAGCGCGATACTGAAAAACACCAGCAGGGCATCTTCCAGGCGCGTCACGCCGGCGATGTAGTCCTCGTTGGCAAGATCCCTGATACCGTTGATGAACGGCACTCCGGGTATCAGCGGTATCAGCGAGCCGACAATCATATTGCCGAGGCTTCCTCCGAAACCTATCTTGTGGAAGAGTATGCATAGCAGCGTGCCGAAAGCGCCGCCGAGGATGTTGCCCACGAGTTTTGTCATATAGGGCGCGCTGACAGTCAGCACGAACACCCACAGCAGGAGTCCGGTCACGAAAGAAGCGGCCGCATCGATAAGGGAGCCGCCGAAAATCACGCAGAAGCCCGCGCTGCCTATCGCCGAGCCCAGAACCTGCTCGAGACGGGGCTTGGAGGTGTTGCGTATTTGCTGCAGGCGCTCATTTGCCTCGCCGAGGCTCTTGTACTTGCCCTCGCAGATGTCGCGCGACACCTGGTTGACGGCCACGACCCTTTCAAGCTGCGCGCCTTTGAACGGGATGAATTCCACCTTCGCGAAATTGTCGTGTCCAGTGGTGAAGATGCCGTTGCTAAGCACGAAAAAGTTTCTCGGACCTATATCATAGTGGGATGAGATGCGGTCCATAGTTTCTTCCACGCGCGCGATTTCAGCACCGTTCTCCAGTAGAATGTGACCTGCCAGGGAAGTGGTTTCGAGCACTTCGGAGGCGCTTGGCTGTCCCTCGTTTGTCATTTCTTGGTGTAGTATTTCGGCCAGCAGGCGAGCAGGTAGCTCTTCAGCCTCTCTTCCTGCGGGTTGGGCTGTGGTTCATAGAAAACGCGCCCCCTGAACTTCTCCGGCATAAACTCCAGGTCCACGAAGTGGCCCTCGAAGTCGTGCGCATAGAGGTAGCCGTCGGAATAACCGAGGTCTTTCATAAGAGAGGTCGGCGCATTGCGCAGGTACAGCGGCACAGGGGCCGTCTTGTCTTCTTCAACTGCGCCCAGGGCGGCATCGACGGCAAGATATGCCGAATTGCTCTTCGGGCTGGACGCGAGATACACGGCGCACTCGCTCAGAGGGATACGCGCTTCGGGCATACCTATGGAATGCACGATGCGGAAGGTCGCGTCGGCGAGCAGCAGGGCGTTGGGATTCGCCAGCCCTATGTCTTCGGCGGCAAGTATGCAGAGGCGCCTGGCTATGAACAGCGGATCCTCTCCGCCGGCGAGCATACGAGCCATCCAATAGACTGCGGCGTTGGGATCCGACCCGCGCACCGACTTTATGAAGGCGGAAATGATGTCGTAATGCATTTCGCCTCCTTTGTCGTAGATGGCCATATTCTCCTGCAGGCAGGAGCTTACGCTTCGGTTGTCGATATGTATGGTGCCGCTTTCGTCAGGCAAAGTAGCGTCTACCACTATCTCCAGGATGTTGAGCAGTTTCCGGCCGTCGCCGCCGCTCTGGCGAAACAGCGCCTCGGTCTCATCCACGCTGATTTTGCGCTCTTTAAGCTCGGGATCCGTGCTCAGGGCCCGCTTCAACAAAATATCAAGGTCGGAAGCGTCAAGAGACTTTAGTACAAATACTTGGCACCTCGACAGCAGGGGAGTGATGACCTCGAACGAAGGGTTCTCGGTAGTGGCTCCCACCAGCACGACGGTCCCGGACTCAACGGCTCCGAGAAGAGCGTCCTGCTGGGCCTTGTTGAAACGGTGGATTTCATCGATGAACAAAATGGGCGCGGCGGCGGACGAGAAGAGCGACTTGTTCTTCGCCTTCTCGATGACGTCCCGGACGTCCTTCACTCCCGAACTCACGGCCGATAGGGTGTAGAACTCGCGGTCAAGAGTGTGTGCGATTATGCTGGCGAGCGTTGTCTTTCCTACTCCGGGAGGGCCCCAGAGTATGAACGAGCTCAAGTTACCGCTGTCAATCATATTGCGCAATATGCATCCGGGGCCCACAAGATGGCGCTGCCCCACATATTCGCTCAAATCCTTCGGCCTCATTCTCTCCGGAAGCGGTATGGAAGATGCTCCTGACATATTTAGTAAGCAAGCTTTTTGATGTACGAACGGCGGCGTTTCACGCATTCATTGTCGAAATCCTTCCACTGTCCCTGATTTTTCAGGTTGTCTTCAAGCACGGCGTTGGTCTCCGCCCACTTGACGCCCCATTTGCTGAATTTCTCGAACAGGTCAGCAAAGAGCAGGGAATTGATGCCGGTGTTCTGGTAGTCGGGACGCACCCCGACGAGGAGCATTTCCACGCCTTCTTCGTGCTTCAGATAGAGGGACTTGAGAAGATGGAACCACCCGAACGGGAACAGCTTTCCGCGGCTCTTCTGGAGAGCCCCGGCGATAGACGGCATCGTGATTCCGAACGCCACAAGCTCGTCTTTATCGTTTTCCACCATAGACAGATAGCGCAGGTCGAGGAGGCTCAGATAGAAATCCAGGTACTTCTTGGCCATATGGTCGGGGAGTACCGTGAAATTGTACAGGTCCTTGTAGCACTCGTTGATGAGCTTGAACACTTTCAGGCCGTAGTTCTCGGACTTGATAATCTTGCGGGTAAGCGGCAGCAGATGCACGTTGCAGCGCTCCTTGATGATGGAAGATACCCTCTTCAGACGCTCGGGGAGCTGCTTGGGCAGGAAAATCTTGTATTCAATCCAGTCAGTATCCTTGGCAAAGCCCATCGATTCAAGATGCTGATTGTAATATGGATAATTGTAGATGAGCGCCATAGTGTTAAGGCGGTCGAAGCCTTCAACGAGCATACCTTCGGGATCGAAATCCGTGAAACCGAGAGGCCCCACGACCGATTCCATACCATACTCCCTCCCGAATTCGTACACTTTTTCCATCAGCGCGGCAGAAACCTCGGCGTCATCCACGAAGTCGAACCACCCGAAGCGAACTTCTTTGTGGTTCCACTGCTCGTTTGCCTTGAAATTCACTA
>ONLD01000095.1 GCA_900318565.1 uncultured Bacteroidales bacterium | reverse complement strand
GCTGCCCTCCGCGTCCATAATGTCCACGGTCGCGATTTCGTTGTAGCCGCGCTCGGCGATGGCTTCCAGATGCTTCTCGGTGGTGGCGCGGTTGCCGCCGTATGCGGTGTTGCATTCGACCAGCGTGCCGCCTACCTTCTGCACGAGGGGCTTTATGAACTCAGGGCGCAGGTGGTTGCTCTCGGAAGACTCGCCTGTGGAGATTTTCACGGCCACCCGGCCGCCGGCCTGCACACCGAGCGCCTCGTAGATGCTTACCAGTCCCTCCGGGGTTATGCTTGAAGTGAAATACACCGTAGGGGCAGCGGGGTCCGGCTCCGGCGTGGACGGCACCACAACCGCAGGAGTCTCATCCTGCTGCTTGGCGGCTTCTTTTTTCTTGTCACTGCAGGTTGATGCCGACAGCAGCACCGCCGCCGTCAGCATTAGTGATAAAAACGATATTCTTTTCATATTCAAGTAGTTCTGCCTAAATTATGCCCAGCGGAAATTGTCCCGACCGGCGCCTGTCTCGAAGTGGTACTTGACTATGCCGAGGTCGATATTGGTATATCCGGCCATTGAGAACAGCGTTCTGGCTTCCACAATGCCGCCTTCGCGGAGGATGAATCTGAACTTCTGCTGGTTGATTGCGGTAGGGGCCAGCAGCGCCGCCTGCATACCGTCCAGGAACCATTGCGGCGCAGTCCCTTCGCACTCGTAGAAGTTGTCAACAGGCTTCAGAGGGTGCTGCACGCCGGGAGTGATGCCGTAGCCGAGAGCTATGACGCAGTGCACCGTGTCGCCTTCGCGGAGGGTAAAGGCACCGGGAATCTTCTTGTAGGTAAGGCCCACCCAGCAGCTGCTCAGGCCGAGGGTCTGCGCGAGCAGCACCAGACGCTCGCCGTAGTAGCCGACCTTCTCTTCGGCCTCCTTTCCCTTGGGGCCCGCCATCACGAGGTAGTTCCTTACCCCCGAGAACTGGCCGTACTTCCACATTCCCGAAGCGAAAGCCTTGGGCTCTTCCAGCACCAGCTGGATGTTGAGTCCGCTCTCGGCGTTGCATTTCAGGATTTCGGCGTTCAAAGCCTCTGCGGCCGGAGCCTCGAGGGGTTTGTCTGAGTACTTGCGCACGGAGTGCCGTGCCTTAATAGCTTCAAGTATAGTCATATATCGTTTAATTTCGTCGTACGAATATAATTATTAATTTTGTATTTCGAATGGGCCGCATAATATTCCATATAGACGTCAACTCCGCCTTCCTCAGCTGGTCGGCCGTGAAGATGCTTCGTGAGGGCGGTCAGGACCTTCGCCTGGTGCCGTCAGTCGTGTCCGGCGACCCTTCCGACCGCAGGAGCATCATCACCGCTGCCTCGCTGCCTGCCAAGAAGCTGGGCATCAAGACGGCCCAGCCCGTTTCGATGGCGCTTCGCACCTGCCCGTCTCTGGTCATCGTGGGCGGCGACTGGGGCTGGTACAAGCAATGTTCGGCCGGCTTCATCGACATCTGCCGCAGCTATTCGCCTGTGTTGCAGCAGTTCAGCATAGATGAGTGCTTCATCGATATGAGCCTGCGCTGCAAGCGGGAGGACGCGCCCGCCGTGGCCACGTGCCTCAAGAATCAGGTGCGGGACACGCTGGGATTCACCGTGAACGTCGGCATAGGACCCAACAAGCTGCTGGCCAAGATGGCGTCCGACTTCGAGAAACCGGACAAGGTGCACACGCTGTGGGAAGACGAGGTGCAGGAGAAAATGTGGCCGCTGGGCGTGCGGGACCTTCTCTGGGTGGGCAAGAAGACTGAGCAGCGCCTCACGGCTTACGGCATACGGACCATAGGCGACCTGGCTGCGCTGGAACTGGGCCCGCTGACGCACCTGGTGGGGCAGAAGTTCGCCCGCCAGCTCCACGATAACGCCAACGGACGCGACGATTCGCCGGTGGAGACGGAAGTGCCGGAGGCCAAGAGCTACAGCGCAGAACGCACGTTCTCAAAGGATTACACCGACCCGAAGGATATCGACCGGGCGCTTTTCAACGTGGCCTGCATAGTGGCCCACCGCATCCGCCGCGACCACTTCCGCGCGTCCACGGTGTCGATGTTCATCAAGCACAGCGACTTCACGGTGCAGCAGAAGCAGACCTCGCTCTCGCAGCCTACCGACATCACCGCCGTCATCCTTAACGAGGCGCGCAGGATGCTCACGGAAATCTGGGACGGGACGGCGCCGCTGCGGCAGGTGGGGCTGGGCTTGTCGAAACTGACGCACGAGAGCGCCGAACAGATGTCGCTCTTCGAGGACCCGAAGCTGGAGTACTACCGCGAATGGGACCGGCAGTACGATGAGAAGCGCGCACGTGCGGAAAACAAATAATTATGCTTATATTTGTGGACTAAAACATAATAACTATGTCAACAGCAGTACTCGCATCTGACAAATACACATTCGGCAATTACCGTACTTACCTCGCTGCAGCGGCTTTCGTGTGCGGCAATATCCTGGTTCCCCAGCTCTGCCACCTCATCCCGAACGGCGGCTTGATTTTCTTGCCTATCTACTTTTTTACTCTGGTGGCTGCATTCAAATGCGGCTGGAAAGTCGGCCTGCTCACGGCCGTCCTGTCGCCTGTGGTTAACTGCCTTCTGTTCGGTATGCCTCCCGTGGCAACTCTTCCGGCCATTCTGGTGAAGTCCCTGACTCTGGTCCTCGCCGTAGCGGTCGTGTCCAGGAAGATGCAGTTCTCGATACTTTCCGTCGCCATCGCAGTGCTTGCGTATCAGATTGTAGGAATGACAGTTGAGTTCTTTATGGACTTCAACTTCCTGCACGCGATTCAGGACATCCGCATCGGCTGGCCCGGCATCCTTATCCAGATTGTCGGCGGCTACTTTGTCATCAAAGCCCTGCAGCGCAAATGAAAGGAGTGCTGAAAAGCTTCCTTCTTCCTTCAGATCTTTACGCCGATGATGTGGCTGCAATAGCCGCTGACTGCATACTTCGTCACGGAGAGCAGGAGTGGCGCGCGGTGCTTCTGACCAACGAAATCCACGGCCATCTGGGCATCTACTCGACCATCGGCGCCAAAATGGGGATTCTGGCCCTTGAATTCCTCCGCCGGCAGGGTTTGGAAGGGGAAATGCGCGTTCTCTCTTTCGCCGGAAGCCATCCCCCTGTCAGCTGCCTCAATGACGGCCTGCAGGTGAGCACCGGAGCCTCTATGGGACACGGTCTTTTCGCGGTGTCGCCCGATGGTGAGCCGTCCGTAAAAGCAAGATTCACCGGCGGCGGCTTAGCTTTCGAGATACGCTTGAAGCCTGAATATGAAGACATTATCCGGGCTGATATCAAGAAAGGGGTGGAACTCTACGGCCACGCTCCCGCATATTGGGAATATGTCCGCAGTCTCGCTTTGAAATACTGGCAGCACTGGGACAGGAAGGATATCTTTGAAGTCACTGTACTTCCTGAATAGTTTCCCTATGAACCAGAGCAAGATAGAAATGCTCCTGCGGGAGCTCACCCCGCGAATCCGGGCCTACCTTTTCCCGGGACTTGTCTTACCGGCGTCGCGTCCCGAAGAGCCGCCGGTTTCGCCGGTGTACGGCAGCGCCTTGCCGGAGCCGATGGATGCGAGCGATAATCATTTAGGGGAGGAGTGCTTCGAAACGGCGAAGCCTGTGCTGCGGCGGGAGCGGAAGCCTCTGTTCGGAAGCCGCGCCGCCGCGAGGGAAAGCACCGTGGCGGCCGAGCCTGATGCCGAGGCTCTGGACCCCCGCACGGAGGAAATCCTCTCCGAAATCCGCCGCCTGCAGGAGAAGTACGGCGTAAGTATCGAGGAACTGGAGCTTATACTTGGCTACACCGTGAAGCTTAGTCCGCTGCACATCAGCCGCAGCGGAAAGATTGTTCTCCCGGACTACGGCGGAGCGGAGGTAAAGATGCCGAATATCTCCAAGTCGTTGTATTTCTTGTACCTGCGTCATCCGGAGGGCCTTCGATACAAGGATATCGCCGACCATAAGTCCGAATTGCTGCATATCTACGGAGGCATAACCGGCCGGGACGATCCCGCTGAAATCGAGAGGAGCATCGACCTTCTCGCGGACCCGTTCGGCAATGCGCTCAACGTGAACGCCTCCCGCATCAAGGCGGCTTTCCGCAATGTGGTGAGCGACCGTATCGCCCGGTTCGGCGGGGCGGGGGAGATGAAAAAGGTCCCGCTGGACCGGGACCTCGTTCTGTGGGAGTACTGATTTTTTACCCCTTCTCAATCTTCGTCAAACAAGTCGGACATCGCCTCCGGCTCAGCCAGGCAGGCACTTGCCGCGGCGAACTTCCGCCCGGCTTTGCGGAACCGCACGGACATTTTGCATACCCCTTCTGCCGTGGCGTCAAAGTTCAGCGCGTTGCCGATGTTGAGGTCCCGTGCCACTTCGACGGCGTCCTGGTTGGCTCCGATGTAGGCGAAGGTCCAGCCCTTTTCCCGCAGGCGGGAGACGAGGGCTTTTACCGTCTTGCCGGAGTACTCTTCCGATGAGTTCTCATACCCGTCCGTGATGATGGTGGCCATTACGCGGTCGCCGTCAGAAATGTGACCTTCCAGCTCGTTCAGGGCCTTTCCCATAGCGTCGTAAAGAGGCGTGCACCCGCCGGGACGATAATCCTTCCGCGTGAATTCTCCCACTTTTTCGATGGGCACCCTGTCGCGGCGCGTCTTGACACCGGCTATGCCGTGGCCTTCGAAGGTGACGATAGAGACATAGTGTTGCTGGTCAGGGAATTCTTCCTGGTTCTTGCGGATGCCGGAGAGCACTTCATTGATGCCGCTGAGGGCCTGGTCGTAGATGGAGGACATACTGCCGCTTTCGTCGAGGATAATTACGTTGTAGATGTTCATTGCTTTGTGTGTTTTGATTTTCCGGAGCAAAGATACCCCGCCCCAGATCACAAAAGAAATGCGTGAAAGCCTTTCACGTTAGAAGCCGCTAAAGGCGCCGGGTCTGCAGGCGCCGAAATTCAGCGATTCGACTTGTTCAGGCTTGAAAAATACACAGGCTGCATCTCTTGTTTCGGGTGCAAGAAGGAGAAATTCATAGGCCACTGCATCTGCAGGGACGGCCTGACTCAGGTCCTGGATGCAATCACTGCGCTCCCGGTATTTTTATCAGAACCTCCCAC
>ONLD01000092.1 GCA_900318565.1 uncultured Bacteroidales bacterium | reverse complement strand
ATCCTTATCCATAACTGCAAAGGTACAATCTTTCGTTGACTGCACCTTGCGGGGGACACTTTTATCTCAACTTATACACGGAAGATTGCAGGTGACCCGATTTACTCATAGGTATTGAAATAAAATTAATTTCCATTATAAAAATTGAAGTGCGAAGATAGTAAAAATTTATGTATCCATATTAAAAATTATAGGTGCTCATTTGGTATTTTTCCAAATACGTGGTCAGTTACAGGCTCTGCCGGTACTCTGCCGGCGTGAGGCCGAATCGGCGCTTGAATTGATCGCGCAGATTGGCCGGCGAGAATCCAACAGCCTCTGCGACAGCACTTATGTTCATATCAGTTTTATTTTTCAGCAATTTTTTTGCTTCCGTAAGCCGGATCGAATTGATGTAAGAAGGGAATGACTGCCCGTCTGCGAATGTGTTGAGCAGATTGTTCAGGTTGTGGCGGGAAATGCCGAAGCGGTCGATGATGTCCTGCCGCTGCAAGTATTTATTGGCATAAAGATTCTCGGATTTGATGGCGCCGTCTATGCGGGCAAACAATTCCGGGTCGGCTCTCTTGGATCCTTCAAGCTCTTCTTCTTCTTCTTCTTCTTCTTCTTCTTCTTCTATTGTCGGGACATCGTCAATCAACCTGACGATGGCTTTATTCTTCTTTTCTATTTCAAGCCTTTGTTTCCTGAATTGTAAGATTAAAAGAGCACTGATAAGAAGAATCAGCACGGCAGCCGCAGATATGATGCTGTGAGTTCTTGTCGCTTGTTCCGCTTTTTGCTTCTCAAACTCCAGCGCCCGGGTATTGTAGCTTGCTACCATCTGGTTTGCCTGGCTCTGGCGCTGTTTTATACTCAGCTCCCTGCTTAGTCGCGAATGCTTCTCCATAAGCTTGTAGGCCTCTTCAGTGTGTCCCTTCGCTTTGGCGGCCAGGGCACGGAAATACAGCAGTTGCTCGTAACGGAGGGAAGATGTGTCTTCCGGAGAGCGGGCCATTGCCTTGTCGGCTGTTTCTATCACCTCGTCCCACTCTCCGAGCAAGGCTGCTGCAGGCAATACCTGCTGATGCCCGGTCACTGTCTTGCTGTACTCTTGTTCCCTGTACCGCTGAAGATAGATGCGAGTTGAATCAGGCTCCGGCGGAACAGTCCGGGCGAAGGCATTGGCGGCGTAGCCCAATGCCTGGGCCCGGTACCAGTCAACCCAGCGCTTCCTGTCTTCTTTGTTGTCAGGAAGCCTGAAGTTGTCTTCTGCGTATGACTGAGACTCTCTCTCGTAGGTGTCGAGTTCGTCGATAATATCCTTGGCAAGGGAGATGACTTCTGGGTAGCGGCCGCTGGCGTCGAAATACAGGATTTTGCGTTTGGCGCTGACGATATAGGCGTCAAGCTTGTTCACGCTCCTGCTGCCTTTCAGTGCTCCGATGGCATTGTCCATCATTTGCAGCCCTTCATTCTGCCATCCGAGATTCGCCATTATCAGCCCTATCTCGGCATCCTGGCGCAGGGCGTCGGCCTCATTGCCGTATTTATGTTCCAGTTCTGACAGCTCTGTGGCGTATTGCAGCCACTCGCCGTAATCTGATGCGTTTTTGTATAAGCGGGTTAAAAGTGTGAGTACGTTGGAGCGGCGGGCCGCGCCTTCCTTGGTCGTGGTCTTTGTCGAATCGCTTTTAAGCAGGTCCTGACAAATCAGGATGCAGGAGTCTTTCCCGGGGCCGAACACAAGCTCCGACTCTGCATAAGTCTTGGCCCGCAGGAAGTCTGCAAGATATCGGCTGGCGTTGCCGGCCAGCTGCGCGGAGTCGATGATGGCCAATGCACGCCTGGGTTCGTAGGAGTGTATAATCATTGCCGCTTCGGGCGTGTGGATTGTATCCTTCTGCCCGGTAGAGAATTGAGGAGCCGGGGTCCTCGAACAGGCGCTGAGCGCCAAGAAGAAAAGAATCGGGAAAAAACTTTGCTTCATTTAATGTCAGAGCGGAATGTCGTGGTTCAGTCCGGGATTCCAGTCCAACTCCACACCAACGGCCACGGTCGGGTCTTCTACGGTGACGATTCCGGTGTCGTGGAGCTTGACTTTCAGGATTTTAAGCTGCCCGGCGCGGAGTGGTTTGTGGATGCCGAGGGTCGTCTTGGTGATTTTCCCGTCGGCGGTGGTGACATACACTTCCCATCTCCATATTGCTTTCTCGGCGTCCAGCGAGACGAACGGGTCGAGAGTCTCGATCACGACCTTGCTCTCAGGACGGTAGTCGCGTGATGGGAAATGAACGGAGGTATAACATTTTTCGTAACCGCCTTCCACGGGGATGTCTTCTGCTTCCACCTGGACGGTGCGGTTGTAAGTGTAAGTACTGTCTGCAATGTTGAATGAGTCGGCAAATCCGTTGTCAACGACCTTGACGCCCTTGACGGTGGCTGCGTCGGCGGTGTCCATCACGAGGGCGGTGGCGGAGTTGGCCATATACAGGTCAACTTTGAAATGCTGGCTGACATCCGCGCGAATGTTCATCGGCAGACGGGCCGTAAAGAGTCCGGTCGTGTGCGGGGTGCAGTCTCCGTTCTCGGGGAACAGCTGATTAATCTTGCTGGAGTGGCATTCTGCAATGTCTTGCAGGGAGATGACGTCGTTGCCGACTATGTTGGCTACTGCCAGATGCATATACTCCCTGACAGGCAGGTGCAGGGTGTAGCTTGTCTGGTTGGCGTCCATTATCTCGCTCATATGTTTCAGCACCGCCATAGGGTCCTGCGTGTCGTAGAAGGACAGGTCCACGTCGTGGGCGAAATCGGAGAAAATGTCTTTCAGATACTCCTTGAGAGCATCATATACATAACGGTCCGCTTCGGCGTCGAGCACGGTGTCCATCTCAATCTTCATATTGGTGACGAGCCGCAGCTCGTAGTCGATGCCCAGTTCCTTGTCGCAGTCCGAGAGATCTTCATCCACCAGACAGCATCCTCCCGCAATGGAGAGCAGAGCCAGAATCCAGATTTTTTTCAGAACATTCATTCTCTCTTACCTCCCATACCTTAAGCGTGAATATTCTTCCATCTCCTGCAGGTAGCGGGCATATGCCGCACGCTGCCCGGCAATAGCTTGCAGCTGCTGCAGGTTCTTCTCCGCCGCTTCGTCTCCGCGGGCGACGGCTTCTTTGAGTACTGCCATCGCTTCCTCCTCGCGGCCGTTGTAGAACAGGGCTACCGCATAGGCGTTGTCGCTGCGAGGGTCGTCGCGCTTGAGCTCCAGGAGCCTCAGGGCCTCGGCGTAGTCCTTGCGCTGCAGACATTCGATGGCTGCGTTTATCTCGCGTGCGCTTTCGTCGGGCACGTAGTCATAATAGATTCTAAGGTATCCGGAGTTACGCTGGTCGGAGAGAATCCTCTCGAGCAGCGACTTGTGGATGTTGCCGCCTTCGAGTCTCCGGATGCGGGCTTCTCTGCGGTCGGCGTCTTTTTCGTTGTCTATTATGTCAATCACCTCCTGCAACTGCTCTTTGGTCAGGCCGGCTCCGCCGCCTTCGAGAAGCAGGTCGTTGACCTGGTCCCGGAATTCGCTCCAGGCCTCTCCTCCGCCGACGGTGTCGAACATTGAATCGGGAATGTCAATCCGCTGCTGGATATAGCGTTGGAGGGCGAGGGCCCGGTTGTCGGCAAGGGCGACGTTGTGCTTCCTCGAGCCTTCGATGGAAGCCAGACCGATAATCTGGATTTTCGTGACCCGGGATGTGGTGTCTGCCATAATCTTGGCGGTGATGTCCATTATCTCGTCGAGCACGGGGCCGTTGTCCCTGAAGTGTCCGTTTTCCGTGTAATTACGCAGCAGGCGGGTCTTGTCCAGCTCGAAGAAAACGTAGAGAGGCGATTCTTCCTTGCGGAGTATGCGGTCCGGGGTGTAGGGCTTGTACTCGCTGGACGGGCGGAGCACCGGGTGGTCTTTCTCCAGCTGGCCGGCTATGCCTTTCCATTCCTCCACGACAGGAACGAGCGCGAGGAATGCCGCAGGGGCGGCCACTGCCACGGGCGGCACGAGGGTGTCGAGCGGGGTGTCAATAACTTCGACGGGCTCGATCTTCTTTTCCTTGAAGAAGTTGTATGCCAGGTTGAGGCCGAGCTTGGGCACGATGCCGGGCCCCTGATGCTTCCCCACGAGGGCTCCGCACCAGGCGCATTCATAGACGTTGGCATTGCCGTATCCGGCCGCCACGCCCGCTTCAGCTTCCAGACGCAGGTGCTTGGTGAGCCACCAGGACCAGCCTATGTTGATGCCGAGGCCGAAGAAGTCGCCCTGGATGCGATGGTCTTTCGTTATGGGGTACATATCGAAGGGGAAGCGGACTCCTCCCACATTGTAGTGGGTCCAGAGCAGGTCTGCACCCAGCCATAGGCCGCGGTAATTCTCCTTGGGCCACCAGCGTATGCCGGGCACTATGGCGAAATGGCGCCATTTGCTCTCAATGGCCTGGTCGTAGTCCCAGGGCGCCCAGCGCGGCCAGGGCTTGATGCCGCCGACCATCCCGACGGTGAAATTCTCTCCGATGGGAATCCAGAAATGGACATTCGGAGAGGAACTGCCCCAATAGAGTAAGTTGGTACCGACGGAGGGAGAATTCCTGCGCAGGGAATCCAGTTGCTTGCGGGCGCGTTCTGCGGAATCGCGTGCTGCCTGTTCCGCCGTAATTCTCGGTGTCTGAGCCT
>ONLD01000091.1 GCA_900318565.1 uncultured Bacteroidales bacterium | reverse complement strand
ATCAACCAGAACGATATCATCTACGTGTCTCCCAACGCGATGCGTACCCGCCAGTCAACCGTCAACGGCAACAACATAGTCAGTACTTCCTTCTGGATTTCCATCGCTTCGCTTGCCGCCACCATCGTCTCCACCGTGACTGTCGTGTTGATGAGGACTTCCACAAACTAAACGATTATGGCAGAAAACATAAATACCAACCAAAATTCCCGCGCCGAGGCTGAAGGCTTCAATATCCGGGACTTCATAGACAAATGCCTCTCCAGGTGGTACTGGTTCGTGATTTCGGTCGTCGTGTGCCTTGGCGTTGCAGCTTACTACATCGTCAAGACCCCGAAGATTTACACGCGTTCCGCCACCGTGCTCATCAAGGAATCCGCCGTGAGGCGTACCTCCAGCGACCTGGAGTCTATGCTCTCCGCGGGCGGTATGACCCAGCAGAACTCCAAGCTGGCCAATGAAATCATCGCCCTCCAGTCGCCCGACCTGATGCGCAGCGTCGTGGAGCGTATGGGCCTGGATTTCGATTACTTTATCGCCGGCCGTGCCCGCAAGCACGTCATCTACGGAGTCTCTCTCCCTATCAAGGCGCAGTTTGTCGAGCCGGCAGGCAGGGTGAACTTCGAAGTGACCCCCGTCTCCTCCTCGAGCTTCAAGATTCGTATGGAAATCCCCGACTCCAAGGATGTGCAGCAGTATGCCGGCTCCTTCGGGGACACGCTTACCACCGTATGCGGCCCGCTCGTGATTATGCGCGACGAGACTAGCTCCACGCCCTTCGACCAGACGATTTATGTGCACCACTACACGATGCAGCAGGCCACGGCCTCGTACAACCACCGTCTGAGCGCGTCCGCTCTGAACCAGAAGAACTACGCCGACGTGCTTGACCTGACCCTCACCGACCAGAGCCCCCGCAGGGCCGAGGACGTGCTGGATATGGTCATCAAGGTGTACAACGAGAACTGGGTTGACGACCGCAACAAGATGGCCGTGAGCACTTCGCTCTTCATCGACGAGCGTCTCAAGAACATCGAGAAGGAGCTCGGCAGCGTCGATACCGATATCTCGTCCTACAAGAGCAAGTATGTGATTCCGGACGTCGCGGCAGTGTCGAGTATGTATATGAACCAGACCCAGGAGGCCTCCCGCCAGATTCAGGACCTGGACAACCAGCTCTACACAGCCCGTTACATCCGCACTTCGATGAGCACCTCCAGCGCTATGTCGGATATGCTCCCTTCGCCCGCCGGCCTGAGCAATGCCAACATCGCCACTCAGATAGGCAAGTACAACGACCTGGTGCTGAAGCGCAACAACATCGTGGCCAATTCCTCCGAGCGCAACCCTCTCGTGCAGGAAATGGATGCCAGCCTTATGGCTATGCGCGGCACCATCCTGACTTCCATCGACGACTTGATCAATACCCTCGAGGCCCAGAAGAGCAGTATCCAGAAGGCGGAACAGAAGGCTACTTCCCGCCTGGCCGACAACCCCAACCAGGCCAAGTACCTGCTCAGCGTCGAGCGTCAGCAGAAAGTCAAGGAAGCCCTCTACGTGTTCCTCCTCCAGAAGCGCGAGGAGAACGAGCTTTCCCAGGCATTCACCGCCTACAACACCCGTATCATCACCAAGCCCCAGGGCTCTCCGTTCCCGACCGCTCCCAACACCAAGCAGATTCTGCTCATCGCGTTCGTGCTCGGACTGCTCATCCCGCTTGCGGTAATCTACCTCATCACCGTGACCGACACCAAGATACGCAGCCGCAAGGACATCGAGGTCCTTACCGCTCCGTTCATCGGCGAAGTGCCCCTGTCCGGCACGGTGAAGAACAAGAAGAAAGACAACAAGGACCATACAATACTCGTCAAGCACAACAAGCGTGACGCCGTCAACGAGGCCTTCCGCGTGTGCCGTACCAACCTTGAGTTTATGACCCGCGGCGCCGAATCCAGGGTGGTGATCACTACTTCATTCAACCCCGGTTCCGGTAAGACCTTCGTCAGCTCCAACCTCGGCGCGGCCCTTTCCATCAAGGGTTCGAAGGTGCTCCTTATCGACGGGGACCTCCGTCACGCATCCCTCTCGCAGCTCGTAGGCAATCCCAAGAAGGGCCTGTCGAACTACCTGTCCGGTGAGGACGTGGACCTTGACTCCCTCTTCATATCTCCCGAGGGGTACGAGAACCTGAGTGTCCTGCCTGTCGGCACCATTCCTCCTAACCCGAGTGAACTCGTCGGCAGCAAGCAGTTTGCCGATGTCGTCAATGCTATGCGCAGCAAGTACGATTACGTGCTGATTGACTGTCCTCCTTACAATATCGTGGCTGATACGCAGATTATCTCCGAGCTCGCCGACAGGACCATCTTCGTTGTGAGGTCCGGCGTCCTTGACAAGGTGATGCTCTCCGAGCTTGAGGATATCTACCAGAGAGGAACTCTGAAGAACCTCTCCGTACTGCTCAATGCTACCGAGATGTCTTCCGGTCACGGCCACTACGGCTATGGTTACCGCTATGGCTACGGCTACGGTTATCATTCCTACGATTACTATTCGCAGAAAGAAGATAAGAAGTAGTGTCAGGGAATGTGCCAAGTAGCAATCCGGACGGACTGCACTGGTACGTAGCCTGCGTACGCAGCTGTCAGGAAAAGAACGTCGCGGAAGCCCTCAGGAAAAACTCTGTCGAGTGCTACCTCCCTCTTCGCAGGGAGGTGCATCGCTGGAGCGACCGCCGGAAGGTGGTGGAATGCCTGGTGATTCCGCGATACGTTTTTATCCGGTGCAAGGATTCCCAGAGGGCTGCGCTTCTGGCCGCTGATTCGAGGCTTGTCCGCTTCCTCGCTTCGTCCGGAAAGGCCTCAGTGGTGCGGGACGGGGAGATGGAGGCTTTCAGGCGGATGGTTGACAGCGGCGGCCGCCTGTACCTGACCGGGGAAGACCTCAAGGCAGGGGACAGGGTGCGTGTGATGAGCGGACCGCTTGTCGGCACGGAGTGCGAACTCGTCGGCGTGGCTGGCGGAAGATGCCTTGCAGTGCGTCTCGGGGCGCTTGGCACTGCCATAATGGATTTGGATAAAGATACAGTAGAAAAGATATGAACGTTCTTGTGACCGGAGCAGCAGGGCAGTTGGGCTCTGAATTAAGGGCCGTGGCCGTATCTTCGCGCGACCGCTACATATTCACGGACGTTGCCGAGCTCGACATCACCTCCGAGGAAGCCGTGCTGGAAACGGTGCGGCGGGAGCGAATCGGCGCCATAATCAACTGCGCGGCCTTCACCGACGTGGAAGGCGCAGAGGACCGTCCCGAACTTTCCGAGCGCCTCAATGCCGGCGCAGTGGGCATTCTCGCCCGCGCGATGGCCGTGACCGGCGGACTGCTCGTGCACATCAGCACGGATTACGTGTTCGGACTTGAGCCTTACAATACTCCCTGCAAGGAGGATATGAAAGGCACGCCTACCGGTGTTTACGGACTCACCAAGCTCCACGGCGAGCAGGCGGTGCTGGAATCCGGCTGCCATTACCTTATATTCCGTACGGCTTGGCTGTACAGCGAATTCGGCCGCAACTTCGTCAAGACTATGCTGCGCCTTACCGCCGAGAAGCCCGTGGTCAGCGTCGTTTTCGACCAGGCCGGCACCCCTACCTATGCCCTTGACCTTGCCAAGGCTATTTTCAAGATAGTCGAGGAGCGCCTGTACGAAGGACGTGACGGTATCTACAACTACTCCGGCGAAGGAGTGTGCAGCTGGTATGATTTCACCAAGGAAATCGCCTCGCTCGCAGGCCACGGCGGCTGTGACATCCGTCCCTGCCATTCTGACGAATACCCTTCGAAGGTGCGCCGTCCGGCATATTCGGTGCTCGACAAGACCAAGTTCAAAGAGACTTTCGGCATAAGCGTGCCATATTGGAAAGACAGTCTTAAACAATGTATAGATAATCTGAAAAATATATGAGAGGCATAGTTCTGGCCGGCGGCTCCGGCACGCGCCTGTACCCGATTACGAAAGGTGTCAGCAAGCAGCTCCTGCCAATTTACGATAAACCTATGGTCTATTATCCCGTCAGCGTGCTGATGCTTGCCGGGATAAGGGACATTCTCATCATCTCCACCCCTCAGGACCTTCCCGGTTTCAGGCGCCTTCTGGGAGACGGCTCCGACTATGGCGTGCATTTCGAGTACGCGGAGCAACCCAGCCCTGACGGCCTTGCGCAGGCTTTCATTATAGGCGAGAAGTTCATTGGCGACGACTGCGCGTGCCTCGTGCTGGGCGACAATATTTTCTATGGAGATGCATTCACGGTCAAGCTCCGCGAAGCCGTGCGTGCGGCCGAAGAAGACAAGATGGCCACGGTGTTCGGATATTGGGTAAGCGACCCTGAGCGCTATGGCGTGGCCGAATTCGACGCCACCGGGCGCTGCCTCTCTATAGAGGAAAAGCCTGAGAAGCCCAAGTCAAACTATGCAGTCGTCGGCCTCTATTTCTACCCCAACAAGGTCGTCGAGGTGGCGAAGCACATCAAGCCCTCGAAGCGCGGCGAGCTGGAAATCACGACCGTCAACCAGGAATTCCTCTCCAGCGGCGAGCTGAAAGTCCAGACCCTCGGACGCGGTTTCGCCTGGCTGGATACCGGCACCTTCGATTCGCTGAGCGATGCCAGCACCTTCGTGGAGGTCATAGAGAAGCGGCAGGGCCTGAAAATAGCCTGTCTTGAGGATATCGCGTACCGCAGGGGCTGGATAAGCGCTGAGCGCCTGCGTGAAATTGCGGCTCCTATGGCCAAGAACCAGTACGGGCAGTATTTGTTAAAACTAATAGACGATAAATAAAATGAAACGCACCCTCATCATCACCGGCGGCGCCGGCTTCATCGGCAGCCACGTAGTCAGGCTGTTTGTCAATAAATACCCTGAGTACAAGATCATCAACCTCGACAAGCTCACATACGCCGGCAACCTGGCCAACCTGAAAGACATTGAGGACAAGCCCAACTACAAGTTCGTCAAGATGGACATCTGCGACTTCGAGGGCGTACTTAAGCTTATGCAGGACGAGAAGGTGGACGGCATCATCCACCTCGCCGCCGAGTCCCACGTGGACCG
>ONLD01000090.1 GCA_900318565.1 uncultured Bacteroidales bacterium | reverse complement strand
GATGATGCGGTTGGGGTTGCCCCTCTCGATGATGGCGATGGCGTATGCCCCCACGGCTCTCTTGAGAGCCTCGCGCACTGCGTCCTCGAGCGTGCAGCCGTTGGAGAGGCGTATGTATTCGATGAGGTTCACGAGCACCTCGGAATCAGTGCTGCTGCGGAAGTCGAAGCCCTCCTTGGCGAGGGACTCCTTGAGCACGCGGAAGTTCTCGATGATGCCGTTGTGGATCATCGCAATCTGTCCGGACTGCGAGAGATGGGGATGGGCGTTGACGTTGTTGGGGGCGCCGTGGGTGGCCCAGCGGGTGTGCGCTATGCCTATGGTGCCGGCGGTATCCTTATCTTCGAGGAAGTGCTCGAGGTCATCGACCTTGCCCTTGCATTTGTAGATGTTGATTTCTTTGTTTTCGCCTATGATGGCCACTCCGGCGCTGTCATAACCGCGGTACTCTAGCCTGTGGAGGCCTCCGACCAGTATGGGGCAAGCCTCCCGGCGGCCCACATATCCAACTATTCCACACATAATTAGTTATTTTTTGCAGCAAAGATAGTCATTATTTCGGAAGAGACAACTTATATATCCTGGGTTTGGGCTGGCCGCGTTTTACGCTGTTGTTGGTGTTGACGTAAATCCATCCGTCGCGAATCGAAAGATCTTCCATTTCCAGGGGAATCTGTTCGTTGAGGTTGTAACTTGCGCAGATGGAGCCTGTGTCGGTGTCATAGACACGGATTCTCGACGGACGGCCTTCAGGATCGATTTCGCCCACTCCGAAGCAGTAGAATATCTTGCCGTCTTTCATACATCCCGCCTGGGTGAACCAGGTCTCGAAGGGGAATATGACCTGCTGCTGCAGGTCGTCCACGCCGAGGGTGACTTCGGGGCCCTCCGAAAGCGCGGGTATGCGGAACTTGTAGGCGATGTAGAAATTGTCTTCGGCGTTCAGCGTCACCGAACGGATGGTCCTCTTGTGCGCGGAGAATACCCACAGCGCTTTCCTCTCGCGGTCGATGAGCCAGCTGGGGCTTCCGAAGATGGGTTCGTAGCCTCTTTCCTTGAAGCCGCTGATGTCGAGGGTGATGGTCTGCACGAGTTCGGAGCTGAATTCCAGACCCTTGCGGGAGATGCTCTCCACGAAGCACTTCCACTCTATGTCGCAGCCGACTTTGCCTATCGATACGTAGAGCAGCGGGAAAGATGCGCCGCGCTTGGTCTCGATGCCGAATTCCGCGTTGTTGGCGTGATTGTCCTTGCAGGAGGATGCAAGCTCAAAGCCCCCTATGGGCACAGGGTTAGCTTTCTTGAAGTTGTACACATTGACGTGGCCTCCGTCCTCAAGGCTGAAAAGATAGCGTCCGTAGATGTCCATACCCTGCTGGGCGCGGCCGCGGCCTTCCTTCTCGATGAATATGCTGCACTCGGGTTCGAGCTGCATCCCGCCGAAAGACTGTGCGGCGGCGCACAACCCTGTGCAAAGCATCAGGGCGCAGGAGATAATCCTTTTCATTTTTTCTTGCTTATAATTCTATATATCAAGTAAGTGCCGACTATAATGCATATTGCCGCGATAAAGGCAATAACCGTACCCTTTACGGCGACGGCCTTCTGCTCGCCGGCTATGAGCAGCCCCGTCAGGAGCAGGGCCACGGCGCCGAGGGTGATGCAGAAACAGTCGAGCGCGAGAATGGAATACTTGCGCGTGGCCTCTTTCGTTTCCGGGCCGGGGACCGCGTCGGCCAGCGGGTCGATATGGGCGTCCAGCGCCTTCCTGCCGGCGTTTTCGATGCCTTTTGCCCGGCACCACAGTTCCATCGTGCCCAGTATCAGCACCGGAATCACGCACCCC
Organism: uncultured Bacteroidales bacterium; assembly: GCA_900318565.1. GTDB lineage: Bacteria > Bacteroidota > Bacteroidia > Bacteroidales > UBA932 > Cryptobacteroides. Next base: position 3,305 of record ONLD01000090.1, on the reverse strand, counting down.
GATACCGATTCGATAAGGCTCGGGCTCATAAAGCTTTCGGGAATGGTGAAGCGGGCGGTGAAGCCCAGGACCCACGACAGCAGCATAGCGCCGATGAGCCTGCCGCCGCTGAGCCTTCTCGAGAAGAGCCCCCAGATGGACGGTATGTACAACGGGCATAGCACCATAGTGATGACCATTACCACCACTTTCTCCGCCCCTCCGGCGAGCGGCACGAGCATCGCGATGCCGATTATCACGAGCCCGAAGATGAGCGTGAATATGCGTCCGGCGCGTATGCGCTGCTTCTCGCTTGCGCCCGCACCCCTCCTGCTGCGTCCCCAGATTTCGTAAGTGTACACGTTGGCATAGACGTTGAGCGTGCCGGATACGTTGCTGAGGGTTGCGGAAAGCATCGCGGAGAGCATCATTCCGAGCATACCGCCCATCAGCACCATCTTGCTCATACCCACGTAGGCGCCTTCCCCGAGCCGGGTCATCGCCGCAGGGTCAGCATCCATTCCGGGACCGGGCACCAGGGTGCGGTAAATCATCGCCGGGAGATACCAGATAAGGGGCGTGACGAGGTAGAGCACGCCGATGAGAGCGGTACTCTTGCGGGCGTCCTTCACCGTGGGCACGCTGATGTAGCGCTGCACGAAGGGCCAGTCGCCGCCTATCATCGCCACGTGCAGGCACATCCAGAGCACCAGCCACACCCAGCTGTAAGTGGGCGACGTGGGTGAGAAGAAACCCGGTATGGCGGAGGCTTTCTCAATGAAACTTGCAGCGCCGCCGGTTGCGTGCAGCGACAGGGGCACCATAAACACGACCACGCTGAGCAGCACTCCGAACTGTATGAAATCCGTCATAAGCACGGCAGGGAAGCCACCGGCGATGGTGTAGGCCAGCGTGATGCCGCCGAGGAAGGCGAGGGCCCACCAGATGCTGAGGTTCCCGGGAGCCGAATCTCCGGCGAGCCCGGTGGATGCGAAAATGCTCCCCTCCGGCACCTGTATGAGGGCGCAGGAGACTACCGCCACGGCATAAAGCGCGACCGCCGTATGTATGCCGCGGCCCACGATGCCTGCGAGGGTGTAGAAGCGGAGCGTGCCGTGGCCGAAGCGCACGGTGAGGTATTCCCCTGGCGAGCTGATTTTGAGCCGGCGCCAGCGGCCTGCTATCCAGCGGCTTACGATGAGGGACGAGAATCCCAGCATTATTGCCGTCATCACCGCCACAAGTCCTGACTTGTATGCCACTCCGCCCCATACTACGAAGGTGCTGGCGGAGAATATCGTCATATAGGAAGACACGCCGGAGATCCACCAGGAGGAGTTGCGCCCGGCTATGAACATATCCTCGGAGCTGCGTATCCGGCGGCCCATAAGCAGGCTCACGGCCACGAGCCCCGCGAAATACAGTCCGATGACAATCAGGTCCAGAGTTCCCATCCCTTAGCGCATTTTCTTGCCGAATGCTTTCGGGCGCTCTACAATCTGCCTGTACTGATTGCCGAAACTGTCGGTCACCGTCACTGTGACAGTGCTGGAAGGAGAAGATGCCTTGACCCAGAAGTAGTGGGCGTGGGCGCTGGGCTCATTGTATTTCTCAGGCCAGCGGTTCTTGGAATTGTCGTCCCAGGAGGCTTTGGGAAGGTGGTAGTCGATGGTGAACTGGGGGTTCTCCGCTTTGAGGTGTTTCACCTTCAAGGGCTTGCCGTTTTCCGTGGCCTCGATCTTCCACTTGCTTTCCCAGGCCCAGACGTTGATCAGCAGCATATTGTCCTCGATGGCACCGTAGTCCGTGCGCTTGTCGTAGTGGCGCAGCATAGCCTGCACGGCGCCGTCTGAGCGGTAGTAGTCGCGGACGGAGTTCATATCGAACACCCTGAACTGCTCGGAGGCTCCGTCGTCGGTGGAGACGAAGTACCATTCGATATCGTTGCCCCTGACCGGGAACACCTCGAATCCTGCAGGCGCTCCGTCGGGCCCGAGCGTGAGCCCGCCGTGGGCCGCAGGCTGCCACCAGCAGCCGCACACGCCGGAAATGTTATGCTCCACGATGTTGCCTATGTAGGGGTAACGCGAGGTATCGTCGGCGCCGTAGCAAAGCATATTCTGGTGCGAGTGCCCGGATATGAAATGCACGTTGGGGAAATCTTTCAGCAGGGCGGTGAACTCATTGAGCAGTTCGCCCGGGTCGGCGCCTTCCTTCTTCATACGGCTGTCGATAGGCTTGCCGGTGAGGCCGCCCTTGTAGCGTATAATAGGAGAGTGGAATGCTATTATCAGCGGGGCGTTCTTGTCCTGCACCGTGGCGAGGTCCTTGACGAGCCAGTCCAGCTGCTCGCGGGTGAAATAGTGGTCGTGGTCGCGCTTGCCGGTGATGCCCTCATAGGTGTCGACCCGGCCTTCGCTGTGGAGGTACACGATGTTGTCGAGCACCACGTAATGCTCGCGGCCGAGGTTGAAGGAGTAGTGCGTGGGGCCCATAGTCCGGCGGTAGCGCTCGGCGGCGTTGAAGTCGATGTCACCCTCGCGCGGGATGCCGCCGTCGTTGTCGTGGTTGCCCATCACGTGGAACATCGCCACCGGGAACTTGCACTCTTCCAGCGTCTTGGGGAAGCACTCGATGGGGTATCCGTACTCGTACCAGTAACGGTCATAGACGCTGTCGCCGCAGTTGAGGCAGTACACCGGTCCCTTTGCCCTGGCTTTTTCGTATTCTTCCAGGAAACGGGGCATAAAGACCTCCTTGAACTGGTACATATCGTCGAAGAGGTTGGCCAGGTGGACGTCCGATATGGCGAGCAGGGTGTAGTTGTCGTTGTTGACTCCGGTGAGGGCGAAATCGTGGCGCTCCGCGGTGCCCGCAGGTTCCGAAAGCCTCTGCCAGAAATGCGGCATACCGTAACTGTGGTCCACTTCCGCCCCTGAAGGTATGCTCACGAAGACGCTGCCTTCGCGCTTGGCGGATTTAAGGTAGTAGAAACCTTTCTTGTCGGTGGTGGCGATTTCGGCTCCGTCGGAGACCACTACGCCGGCTGCCGGCTTGCCGTCCTTGATTACCTGTCCCCAGACCGTGGTGCCTTTGGGGAGGCGCTGCCTGCCGGCGGCGGCCGGAATCAGCGTCAGAGTCAGCAGCAATACAACAAAAATCTTTTTCATCGTGGCGAGTATATTTCTAAATATCAATAAGTTGCTGATTTTGCTTGCATCTTTTTTCGGCTCACCGGATAATTTCCGTGGGAAAGAGGTCTTTTTTAAGTGTCTGATTCCGTGTAAAGTTATAACTTTGCACACATGAAAAAGACCTCAATTGAC
>ONLD01000089.1 GCA_900318565.1 uncultured Bacteroidales bacterium | reverse complement strand
CCCTGACCCGCGACGGCGGTATGGTGCTTGACAAACTTGTGGTCAAGTAGTTTACCCTTTCATATTCTGATAGCAGCGGCGTCCGGAAGGGCGCCGCTGTCGGTTAGCTGCCGGTTGAGCGTTCAAGGTCTAAGGCGATAAATGGAGACCTTGAACGGTTTGTCTAATTTGCTACCAGAGTAGAGTGCCCCGGGTATGTCTTAGCCGTCGCTAATCAACTAAAAAGTTTTTTTCGGTCCGCCCTTTTGCAAAGAATTGTGGCCTGATTATTTTCGAGCGTCGAAAGAATCGTAAATAATTGCATCGATTTTGGTCCGGGACGCGTGGAATATCAGGATTATTCCGACCTTTGCCGAAGCGGCAGGGAACGGTTACCCGCCATTGAAAACTCCAAAAACTTGAATTATGAAAGACGAGAACAAAACGACAGCAGGAGAGGCCGTCAAAACTACGCTCTCCCGGAAACTTCCCCCAAGGCTCGACATCCGCGTGGACTGGGCCTTCCACCGAATCTTCAGCAACAAGAAACACCTCCAAAAGATCATCCGTGACCTGCTGGAAATGGACATCGAGGTGCTGGAGTATCTACCCAATGAACTCGTTGTCAGTTCGGAGCACGACAAGCGCTCCGTGTTTGACGTGATCTGCAGGAACTCCGGGACCGGTGAGACATTCGTGCTGGAGATGCAGAACAATTACGAGGCGGATATGCCAGCACGCTTGTACTATTACGGCGGTTCGCTTCTCCACAACCAGATGAAGCGCGGGGAACTGAAGTATGAAGTTCAGTCGGTCGTGGTGTGCTGCATCGCGACGTATTCGGTGCCGCACAACGGCCCCGTGCCCGAGGGGAAGGTGTTCTTCCGTTACCGGATGATGGAGAACGAGACGCACGAGGTCTATGATGGTGACAAGCTGAACATCTGTTTTCTCGAGCTCTCGCGCTTCGAGCACTATCTTGACAAAGATTCCGATTTGCGGCAGCAGTGGTGCTGGCTTTTCGAAAATATGTCTATATTTGTTGAGCGTCCGAAGGAGTTGGACCCGTCGTTTGACGAGTTGATCGAAGACGCAAGCACACAAAAACTGACCGCAATGGAACGAGAAGACTACTTGAAAGCCCTGGAAATAAGCGAACGTGACCGCGTCGTCCTATACGAAGGCGGTTACTATATGGGCCACCGCGACGGAGTCGAGGAGGGCCGTGAGGAAGAACGCCTTTCAAATGCCAGGATATTTAAAAGCCTCGGCGTGGATCCGGAAATCATCTGTCAGGCTACCGGCTTGTCAGCCGAGCAGGTCGCAAGTCTGTAAAATTTTATGCAGCAACTATATTGCGGCGTCCGGATGGGCGCCGCTGTTTTTATGCCCTGCGGATGGATTCGCCCCGGATGATGGTGGGGGAGAGTTTGAGCTGGGAGGTGCCGGGGGAGAGGCCGTCGATGCGGTCGAAAAGAATCTTTGTGGCGAGTGTGGCCATATCTTCTACCGGCTGGCCGACGCGGGTGATGGGCGGCTCCATATAGTCCATATAGGCGTAGTTGTCAAACGACATCAGCGACAGGTCGGAGGGAATCCTCAGTCCCGCCTCGCGGCAGGCTTTGAGCACCCCGAGCGTGATGTTGTTGGACAGTGCGAAAACGGCCGACGGACGGTTCTGCCCCGACAGGAGCAACTTAGTCTCGAGATACCCGTTCTGGATGGAAAACTCATTGCCGGCCACGAGCTCGAACTCCTCCAGGCCGGCTTCTTTCATCGCGTCCCTGTAGCCGCGCACCCGCTCGTTGTTGGGCACCGAGGTGCGTACACCCTGTATGCAGGCAATCTGCCTGTGGCCGGACGAGATGAGCAGATTGGTGGCGTCGAATCCGCCTTTGTAGTTGTTGGTGCTGACAAAGGGCAGGGGAGAGTCTTCATAATAGCGGTCCACAAGCATTACAGGCACAAAGCTCTTGTTGATGTCCGACACCAGCTTCTCGTCCTGCCCGCAGGGCACGGCTATGATTCCGTCCACCTGACGCGCGAGGAGCTGTGTCAATCCGTCGTCGAAATTGCCCTCATTTTCCATTGTATCAATGACTATCGTGGTGTATCCGCGTTTATGGACTTCGGAGATTATGACGCTTGCCATCTCGGCAAAGTATGGATTGGCAAGAGACGGGGTCAGCAGTCCGACCGTGCGGGTCTGCTGCTTGCGCAAACTTTGCGCAACAATACTGGGCGCGTAATTGCTTCTCTCCGCTTCTTCCCGGACCCGTCTCGCAGTATCGGCGGAAATGCGGTATTTTGCGGCGTTTCCGCTTAAAACCCGGGATACGGTTGTGACCGAAACGCCGATTCTCCGGGCAATTGTGGATAAATTTTCTTTCATTTCCAGAATGTTCAGCGCAAATTGTTGTGCAAAAGTTATGAACAATCGCAAATATTTGGCAATTTCCAATATACCTATAAATAAGAATTTTGATAAATTGCAAACAGATATGCTCAATCGTTTGCGCAAATATATTAAAAATTTAACCATATGCAAAAGATTATCGTAGTCGGAAGTTCCAATGTGGATTTGACCGCAAGAGTAAGGACCCTGCCCCGTCCGGGTGAGACAATAGGCGGTGCGAGACTGCACCAGGCCAACGGCGGAAAGGGAGCCAACCAGGCTGTTGCCGCCGCCCGTCTTGGAGCCGACGTGACCTTCCTGACCTGCCTTGGCAATGATGCCAACGGAGAAATGCTTTCCGCACAGTTTGCGGCAGAAGGCATTGACACTTCCAAAATCAAGTTTTCGGCGACTCCCACCGGCACGGCACTGATTTTCGTGGACGATAACGCCGAGAACTGCATTGCGGTGGCGCCCGGATCCAACAACGACCTCCTGCCCGCGGACGTTGAGGGAATCCGTGATTCAATCTCCGGCGCCGCTTATATTCTTCTTCAGCTTGAAATCCCGATGCCTACAGTGGAGAAGGCCATCCTTCTTGCCGACGAGGCCGGCGTGCGGACGATATTGAATCCGGCCCCGATGGCTCCGCTTTCCGACGGGATTCTGAAGCACGTCTGGCTCCTTACGCCCAACCAGACCGAGGCCCACAGCCTCACCGGCATTGCCGTCAATGACGAAGAAGACGCCCGGAAGGCGGCTGATGCGCTGCTCGCGAAAGGCGTCGGCAACGTGATAATCACTATGGGCAGCAAAGGTTCGCTGGTCTGTACTCCCGGGGAGACGACCTTCGTACCCGCGCGCAAGGTGAAGGCTGTCGATACGACGGGGGCCGGAGACGTGTACAACGGAGCGCTGGTGGCGGCCCTTGCGGAAGGGAAGAGCCTTGTGAGCGCAGCCCGCATAGCCACAGCCGCTTCCGCCGTGGCGGTGACCCGTATGGGCGCACAGACTTCGGCGCCGCATCGTAATGAATTGGAAATAATTTAATAACACAAGCATATGTTTATCGTCAACAGTTATGCCCTCGCCGTCGTGCTATGCTTCGTCACGATGCTTTGCTGGGGCTCCTGGGGCAACACCCAGAAACTTGCCGCCAAGAGCTGGCGCTACGAACTTTTCTACTGGGACTATGTCGTGGGAATGGTGATTTTCGCCCTCCTGCTCGCTTTCACCGCCGGCAGCATAGGTTCCGAAGGCCGTCCCTTCCTCCAGGACCTGGGCCAGGCTTCCGCTTCCAGCATTCTCTGGATTCTCCTTGGCGGCGTGATTTTCAACGCTTCCAATATACTGCTTTCGGCATCTACCTCAATAGCCGGTATGTCGGTGGCATTCCCTCTGGGCGTAGGACTCGCTCTTGTGCTGGGCGTCATCAATAACTACCGCGTGGCCGTGCAGCAAGGCTCCAAGACCGGAGACGTGGTGCTGCTCATCATCGGCGTGGCCCTCGTGGTCTGTGCAATCGTGTTCAACGGTATGGCTGCCGGCCGCAAGGGCGAGAGCGGCATCTCCAAGTCCGACCAGAAGAAGGGCATCATCCTGGCTCTCATCGCCGGCGTGGTGATGTCGTTCTTCTCTTCCTTCGTGATGCGCGCTATGGATACCACCAACTTCGTATCTCCTGCCGCAGGCAAGGTGACCCCTTATACCGCCATTGTAATCTTCACTATCGGCGTGCTGCTGAGCAACTTCGTGTTCAACACCATCGTGATGCGCAAGCCTTTCGTGGGCGAGCCGGTGAGCTACTCCGAGTACTTCAAGGGCAATTTCAAGACCCACCTCGTAGGTATGCTGGGCGGCGCAATCTGGTGCCTCGGTACGGCCCTGAGCTACATCACCGCCGAGAAGGCCGGCCCAGCCGTGTCCTATGCCCTCGGACAGGGTGCTCCTATGATTGCCGCAATCTGGGGCGTGTTTATCTGGAAAGAATTCAAAGGCGCGAAGAAGGGCGTGTACGGCCTTCTCGTGGCGATGTTCTGCTTCTTCATCGCCGGTCTCGCCACAATCGTAATAGCCGGCAACTGATATGCGTAAACTGTTGATTTCTGTAATAGGCGTCGCTCTGGCCGTCTGCTCCTGCACTCAAAGCGGGCAGACGGCACAGGCTCCGCTGAAGATGATTATCGAGACGGATATGGGCAACGACATCGACGATGCCCTTGCCCTGGCACTTGCCCTTCGCGCCGTCGATAACGGGCAGGCCGAACTGCTGGCAGTCGGCTGCCATAAGAACTGCCCCACGGCAGCCGCATATACGGATGCCGTATGCACTTTCTACGGACACCCTGAAATTCCCGTAGCGATGAGCCTTACTCCCGTGCAGGAGTTCTCCGACTATGTGGACTACAGCGCCACCGAGAAGGATTTCGTGAAATCCCACACGGAGTATTCCGAGCCCGTGGCCCTGTACCGCAAGATTCTTGCCGCCCAGCCTGACGGTTCCGTCACCTTCGTCAGCCTTGGTTTCGGCACCACCCTCGCCCAGCTTCTGGAAAGCGCCCCGGACGAGTATTCGCCTCTTGGCGGCACTGAACTCGTGGCCCGCAAGACCCGCGGCCTCTCCATTATGGCCGGCAGCTACGGGGAGAAGAAGCGCTCCGAATACAACGTGCGCAACGACATCCCCGCGATGCAGAAGGTGTTCGAGAAGTGGCCTACCACCATCTGGCAGAATCCCTTCGAAATCGGCAAGCAGACTATGTATCCCGGGGCCCTCATCGAAGAGAACCTCGGATATTATGAACCCAACCCCGTCGTGGAAGGCTACAAGGCCTACAAGCAGATGCCTTACGACCGTCCGAGCTGGGATATCCTCAGCGTGCTTTATCCTCTGCGCCCGGAGCTCTTCACCCACAGCGAGAAGGGCACCGTCACCGTGGATGACGAAGGCTACACCTGGTTTACCCCTGCAAAGGACGGCCGCCACATCGTGCTGAGCGCCACCCTCGACCAGCCGCAGGCCCTTATGCAGGCCGAGCAGGAGATGACCCTGCGCTACGGACAGTGGGCGGAAAAGAAGAAGCTTCTGTGCTTCGACCTGGACGCCACGCTGACCGCGCACCGCTGCCCGCTGGAGCCGGCTAACAAGGCCCTGCTGGACACTCTGAGGCAGAAGTACGACGTTATTATGGTCTGCGCCGGCAACTGCCAGAGAGTATATAAGCAGATGGGCGAGTATCCCGTCACGATTCTCGGCAACTACGGAATGCAGGAAAGCACCGTCGAGGACGGGCAGTTCAAGATAGTCCGCGAAGACGTGTTCCCGGCCGACACCGCTTTCTTCCGCAAGCAGAACGACTACCTGCGCGAGAAGTACGGATACACGAAGTACTACGGCGAGCCGCTGGAATTCCATTCCACGGGTATGGTGACTATGGGTTTGCTCGGCAAGGACGCTCCCGTGGAGCTCAAGCACGAGTTCGATCCCGACAGGGCCAAGTCTGCGAGATTTTCAAGGACTACAGCGTCTATATCGGCGGCTCTTCCTCATTCGATTTCTCCGCCAAGCAGTACAATAAGTACGACGCCGTGGTGCGCTACGCTACCGAACACGGCTACAGCCTGGAAGACGTTCTCTTCATAGGCGATGACTTCGACGACGGCGGCGGAGACTCCCACGTGCGTATAAAAGGTATGGACTACATACGCATTTTCGATTACACAAAGGCCCCCGAGGTCCTGAAGTTCCTTTATTGATTATGAAAAACCAATTTGCCTTTCTCCTGGCTGTCTTGCTGACGGCATCCTGCAACACTCCGGTCACTCCCGACGATCCTGACAAGCCGTCCGGCGGGGGAGAGACACCGGAGAATCCGACTCCCGGCCCCGAACAACCGGCGGAGCAGGGATTGCCGTCGGTGAGCACCTTCAAGCTCGGAGAGAGTTTCTCAATTCCCTTCGGGGAGCCGCTCACAATGCCCTACAAGGGCTTTTCCAAAGGTGACAAGATTACCCTGACCAGCCGCCCGGACCCTTCCGTGCGCTTCGAACTGGAATGTACGGATGTCAGCGACGAAAAGGGTGCGACCTTCACTACGCCCTCGCATTTCATCGGCGGAATGTGCACGCTCGAGTGCCCGCGTTTCCAGGGAGGAGTGACCTTCGTGGAAGTCGTGGACGGGACGGTTGTCGAGAAGGTGCCCGGCAAGACGACATACGGCCGCGTCGTGGACTGGGACGGCAAGCCGCTCAAGGGCGTGGCCGTCTCCGACGGCGTGATGGTCACTGTGACCGACGACAGCGGGGCCTACCATCTCGCCTCCCAGCGTAAGTACGGTTATGTGTTCATATCCGTGCCCGGAGGCTACAGGGTTGCCGTGAACCGCACTATTCCGCAGTTCTTCAAGCGTTTCCGCAGCGCCTCCTACACCGAATACGAAATCAACAACTTCGTGCTCGAACCGGAGGCGAACTCCACGCACCGCATCGTAGCTTTCACCGATACCCACCTTGCCAACCGTACTAACGACATCAGTCAGTTCACTTCCGTCTTCAAGCCCGACCTCAAGGCCCTTGCCGACAAGGCCCGTGCCGAAGGCGTACCCTTCTATGGCCTTACTCTCGGAGACCTTGCCTGGGACCAGTTCTGGTACGACAACCAGTATTCGCTGGAGAATTACTACAAGACCCTCTCCGACCTGGACATCCCTGTCTACAACGCTCCCGGCAACCACGACAACGACCCGTATGTGGCCAATGACTTCGGTGCCGAAGCCGCTTTCCGCAAGTGGATAGGTCCTACCTATTACTCCTTCAACATCGGCGACGTGCATTATATCCTTATGGACAACACCGTGTTCAACAACAAGGGCGGCGCGCAGGGAGTCATCGGAGACGTGCAGGACTACACGGAAGGCTTCTCGAACGATGAGATGAAGTGGCTGCGGGCCGACCTGGCGCTGGTGCCTGCCGGCTCTACCGTTTTCTTCGGTACGCATATCCAGTATTCCAACCGTCCTTCGCTCAAGACGGGAGGGGAGTTCGACTACACATACGCGATGCCCGCGCAGTTCAGGACCGAGCTTGTGGACCTCTTCGCCCCTTTCAAGGTGCATTACCTCTCCGGCCACACCCATATCGCCTACACCAACGAGTTCTCGGACAAGCTGATGGAGCACAACATCGCGGCGGTATGCGGCACCTGGTGGTGGACCGGCTACTATACTTCCGGCAAGTGCAATATCTGCCGCGACGG
>ONLD01000078.1 GCA_900318565.1 uncultured Bacteroidales bacterium | reverse complement strand
GCCACTTGTCTTCATTGAGGTTGAAGCCGATTCCGATTATGCTGTCGCGTATGAATGAACCGTCAAGTATGTTTTCAATCAGGATGCCGCAGATTTTCTTGTCGCCGACCCAGATGTCGTTCGGCCATTTTATTCTGGCCTCAATGCCCTTTTCGAGCAGGTAGTCCCGGATTCCGAGCGTGGTGGCGCAGGTGATTACTATCATCTCGTCCACATTCAGCCTCTCGGGCTTGTAGAGCATACTGAAAGTGAGGTTCTTTCCGGGAGAAGAAAACCAGGTGTGGGTGCCTTGTCCACGGCCCGCCGTCTGCTCGCGGGCGGCGATTACTGACAAATTGTCGGAAGTGGGAATTGACTCCCGCAGCGTTTTATTCGTGGATTCGGCTGTTTCGAGCCATATTATCTTTGCCTGACTTTGTGTTGGTGTCATTTTTGTTGTATCTTTGCGCTGCAAAATTATCATTAAAATGGCTCAAAAGCAAAACGACAATAATAAACGTCCCAAAATACGTGTTGTCCGGATCAATCTCAGCTGGGTTTTTTATATCCTTTTAATCCTGAGTATCGGGTGGATGCTCTTCAGCAACCGTGATGTCCAGGCTCAAAAAATCGAATGGGCCCAGGTGGAGCAGATGATTCTTGACGGAGACGTCAAGGAAGTCACGTACGTGCGCAACGACTACCGCGGTGACGTGTCGCTGCGTCCCGATGCAGTGTCGAAGTACGCATCACTTTTCCCCGGCGGCAATCCGCCCAAGAGCTCTCCGCAGTTCATATTCTTGACATCCACCAAGTTCGACCCCGAGACTGTTTTCGCGTCTCTCAACGAGCAGCTTCCCGTTACCAGCCGTACCAAGCTCGTCATCGAGAACGACGCCCAGATCTGGCGCGGTCTTCTCGAGTGGATAGTGCCCCTGGTGCTGCTGATTCTTTTCTGGGTGTTCCTTATGAGGGGGATGACCAAGAATATGGGCGGCGGCCCCGGCGCTCCGGGTGGAATGAATCCCTTCAACGTGGGTAAGGCCAACGGCAAGCTTGCGGACAAGGACAAGGTGCAGGTTACATTCAAGGATGTGGCCGGTCTCTATGGAGCCAAGGAGGAAGTGATGGAAATCGTGGATTTCCTGAAGAATCCCAAGAAATATACCGCCCTGGGCGGCAAGATTCCCAAGGGCGCCCTGCTCGTAGGCCCTCCCGGCACGGGCAAGACCTTGCTGGCAAAGGCTGTAGCAGGTGAGGCCGACGTGCCTTTCTTCAGCATAAGTGGTTCCGATTTCGTGGAGATGTTCGTGGGCGTAGGCGCATCCCGCGTACGCGACCTCTTCGCACAGGCGAAGGAAAAGGCTCCCTGCATCGTGTTTATCGATGAAATCGACGCCGTGGGCCGCGCCCGCGGCAAGAATGTCGGCTTCTCCAGCAACGATGAGCGCGAGAACACCTTGAACCAGCTGCTTACCGAGATGGACGGCTTCGGTACCAACAGCGGCGTCATCGTGCTGGCGGCTACCAACCGTGCGGACATCCTTGACAAGGCCCTGATGCGAGCCGGCCGTTTCGACCGCCAGATCAACGTGACCCTGCCCGACCTCAATGAGCGCAAGGAAATCTTCCAGGTACACCTCAAAGGCCTCAGGCTCAGCCAGAACTTCGACCTTGAAGGCATAGCGAAGCATACTCCCGGTTTCTCCGGAGCCGATATCGCCAACGTGTGCAACGAAGCCGCCCTGACTGCAGCCCGCAAGGGTAAGCAGGATATCGACAACCAGGACTTTATGGATGCCGTTGACCGCGTGGTGGGTGGCATCGAGCGCAAAAAGACCATTATGTCGCCCGAGGAGAAGCGCCTTACCGCATACCACGAGGCAGGACACGCCGTCGCCGGCTGGTTGCTGCCGGGTTGCGATCCCGTGCTGAAAGTGTCCATCATCCCGCGCGGACAAGCCCTCGGCCTGACCTGGAGCCTGCCTGACGAAAAGGTGATGATGACCAAGTCCGACCTGATGGACGAGATGTGCGCCCTTGTGGGTGGCCGTGTCGCCGAAGAAATCGTCAATGACGGAGTGCCTTGCACCGGCGCCCTCAATGACTTCGAGAGGATGACCAAGATGGCCTACTCTATGGTTGCCTACTACGGTATGAGCAAGAAGGTCGGCAACCTCTCCTTCTATGATTCTACCGGCGGCTCCGGCTACGAACTGACGAAACCGTACAGCGAAAAGACCGCCGAACTCATCGACGCCGAGGCGAGGAGCCTCGTGGATGAGGTGACTGCCCGCACCCGCAAGATTCTTACTGACAACTGGGCCGGCCTGGAGAAGCTGGCGAATATGCTGATAGAAAAAGAAGTGATTATGTCTGACGACATCGAGGCTATATTCGGCCCCAAGGCCGGCAAGCACGGTGAAGAAAGATTGCAGAACAATAATAATGAGTGATTTAGTAAAGCGCACTGTCTGGGGAGTCGTGTTCCTGGTAGTGATGGTCGCCGGTATGCTGCTGCACCCGGCGGCCTTCGGTGTTTTGTTCCTGGTGGCTCTCTGCGTGTCTATGAACGAGCTGCTTCATATCACCCTTGGAGGCCGGCATATCCTCCCGCAGAAGCTTGCCCTGCTGTCCGGGGCGCTTGCGTATATACTTTGTGCCGGCGTCGCTTTTTATTCCCTTGACCCCAAGTGGCTGGCGCTGGTGTTCATCCCGGTGTTCGGCATCCCGCTTTCGGAGCTTTTCCGTCCTTCCCACGAAGATGTGGAGGACCTTTCCTTTGCGTATCTTTCGCTGGTATATGTGGCCCTGCCTTTCTGCCTGATGCCTTTTATGGTGTCGAAGGGAGGGGAGTTCAAGGGCTACCTGATGCTGTGTTTCTTCATAATCATCTGGTGTGCCGATGTCGGCTCATACTGCCTCGGCACTCTTTTAGGCCAGAAGCCCGATTCGCGCAAGCTCGCCCCCTCCATCTCACCCAAAAAGTCCTGGTGGGGATTCTGGGGCGGCGTCGTGACTGCCCTGGCCGGGGCGGTCATCCTGCATTTTGTCGGCTGGCTGGAATATCCGCTCGTGCATTGTATCGCCCTTGGCGTGATCGTGCCTGTGACCGGTGTGTGCGGAGACCTGTTCGAATCGCTGTGGAAGCGCCGTTTCGGATTCAAGGATTCCGGCAACTGCATCCCCGGCCACGGCGGAATGCTGGACAGGTTCGACAGTTCGCTGTTCGCCATTCCCGCCACATTCTTGTACCTGACAATTTTTGAACTTTTATGAAGTTAGATAAGAATACATACGGCACCGTCCTCTTGGTGTACCTGATCTGCGGAGTACTTGTTTTCTTGCTCCACCGTTTCGTACATATCTGGTGGATAGTCTGGCCCCTGACCCTGGGACTGCTGTGGGTCTGCGCCTGGCAGACGGCTTTCCATATGGTGCCGAGGCGCGGGAAGGCCGGCTCCACGACTCTGGTCAGCGCCGTCGCCGACGGGAAGATAGTGCATATCGAGAAGGCTTACGAGAAAGACTTTCTCAGGCGTGACTGCATTATGGTGTCCATTTATATGGATTTCTGGGATGTGCACGCCAATTTCTGGCCCGTCACCGGCACCGTCGAGTATTCTCAGTATCACCCCGGAGAGCACTTCCTGGCTTTCAAGCCCAAGGCCTCCGAGGAGAATGAGCACACCTGTACCTGCATCCGCACTCCGGAAGGCAAGGAAGTCTTCTTCAAGCAGCTTGCCGGCGGATTCGCCCGTCGCATAGTATGCTACGCCAAGAAGGGGATGGAAGTCACGGCAGGGGAGCAATGCGGAATCATAAAATTCGGCTCCCGTATTGACATCTATCTCCCCCTTGACGCGGAAGTGCTTGTCTCTATGGACGATACGGTGCGCGCCTGCGAGACTGTGATAGCCAGGCTGTAGGCCTATTCCCTATGCGCGGGACGCAGCAGGTCAAGCACGGTCTTGACCGGATTGAAAGTCTCGGCCGGGACCTCGACAAACAAAGTATTCCAATCTGACATTGAGCCGTTCCACAGGCCGGGAAGCTCCAGGGCCTTGAGGGGACGGCCTTCGTAGCTCTTGGAGCTGATGAAGCCGGTCTCAGGGTCGACGAAATCCGGCAGATTGAATTTCTCCCCCTTGTAGTCGCGAAGGCAGCATACGATATCGACGGGGTTGAAATGCGTTGCGCCTTTGAGCGCGCCGACTGCCGCAGGGTCGTCGGGGTTGATCTGGGCTCCTTCGAGAATCTGGAGCGAAGTGCTTCCGTCGGAATTCCTCACGATGAAAGGACCGCCGCCGGGCTCGCCTTCATTCTTTACCATACCGCAAACCCGTATAGGACGGTTGAGCTTGGCCCTGAGGGCTTCGGCCCTGTCCCTGGAATCCTTTGCGGGCGGCATCTCGATGCAGAGTTCGTCGCGCAGGAATGATTCTATGCGGTTACAGAGCTCCTGGCATTCTGGCGTTGCGAACGGGTCGTCCTGGAGCATATTGTACACGGGAATATACGAGAAATCGGCCTGGTTCTTGCGCAGCTCGGTAAGCTGGTCGAACGTGTAGAGGAAGTCGAAAATCGTGTCGCGCAGCTGCAGGGCCCGACCCATCAGTACCTTTTTCCATTTATAGGTAGTGCCCTGCAGGCGCTCCGAGCATACGTTGTCGATGTTTTTGATGGATACCAGCTCTTCATCGACTTCGCCGAGGTTGTAGATCAGCGCTCCGTGTCCTGCGGGCCTGAACAGGGGCGTGCCGTCTTCCTTGAGGAACGGCGTGCCGTCAGGATTGGCGGCCACGGTGTCGGTCTCCTTGGCCTGGAAGGTGAAGGTGATGTCGTACTTGACTCCGTATCTCTCTTCGTACTTTGCCTTGATTTCAGATACGGCCGCTTCGAAGAGTTCCTTGTGCTCGGGGGAGATGGTGATGACGAGCTTGACGCTGCCGTCCGGATTGCGCATATACGCCTGTCCTTCAACGAAATGCTCTGCAAGGGCGGTGCGTACTTCGTCAGGGTAGCGGTGGAATTTCAGCACCCCCTTGGGCTTCTTGCCGTAGCCAAGTCCGTCGTCCTCAAGTAGCTTTGCGGCGGTCTTGCGGGGGTCGTATGGAGCCTGTCCGAACACTTCGGGATCGTAGAAGGCGAAGTTCTCGAGCTCCGCTGCCAGTTTGCGGACGGCGTCGTTCTCTGTCCGGAGGCCTGCGAAGATGTCCTTGAACATTCTGGAAGCGGCTCCGGAAGCGGGTACGAACTTGCAGCGGCCGGCGGTCTCGGCGGTGCTGCAGTAGTCTTCGGCGGCCTTTGCGGCTTCGGGTCCCAGAACTTCAATTCCGCGTCCGGGGGTAGCGGGGGCGATGATGTCGAGCCAGGGGAAACCTTTCTTGATGCGCTCGAGTTCGGCAGTGATTTTAGCGTTGTCCATACGTGTGTCAGTCTATGAAAAATTCTCGTCTGTAGCTGTAGTTTTCCCGCAGGCTCTCGAAGTTGGCGGGGTTCATACGGAACATAAAGTCGTCCGTGAAGATGGGGTAGTTGTACTGCAGCGCCGATGCAATCTGGCCTTCGCTCAGGCCGCGGAGGTCCAGCTTGACGGCATCCTTGTGCTCGCCCTTCGGATTGGGGAAGAAGTCGAAAAGCTCCTTGATGTTGAAGTAGCGTGCCACCGCGCGTACCGCCATAGAGGTGCCGATGAGCTTGCCCTGATAGGAGTAGCCGGCGATGTGGGGCGTGGCGATATCTACCATATTGATCAGCTCCGTATCCACCTGCGGCTCGTGGCACCAGGTGTCGATGATTACCGAGCCCAGTTTCGGAATGGCTTCCTTGAGGTCGGCTTCGACCACCACCTCTCCGCGGGAAGCGTTGATGAATACGGCTCCGAGCTTCATCTTGGAGAAGAACGCCGCGTCGGCCATACCGCGGGTGCTGTTGTTCAGCGGCACGTGCATAGTGACTACGTCCGAATTGCGGAGCAGGAAGTCAAGGTCACAGAATTGGGCGGCACCCTCGGCCTCGGCCCGCGGCGGGTCGCAGAGCAGGGTGTTAAAGCCCAGAAGGTGCAGGGCGGAGGCCACGCGGCTGCCCACGTTGCCGACGCCTACGATTCCTATCTTGCTTTCCGACAGGTGCAGGCGCTTTCGCGAGGCGACTCCGAAAAGGGCGGAAAGCACATAATTCATAACCCCGCCGGCATTGCATCCTGCGGCGTTGTGGATATAGATTCCGTGCTTTTTGCAATAATCCAGGTCGATGTGGTCCACGCCGATGGTGGCCGTGGAAATCAGCTTGACGGAGCTGCCGTCCAGAAGTGCGGATCCGCAGCGGGTGCGCGTGCGGATTATCAGCGCGTCGGCGTCCTTGACGGCCTCGGCGTTGATGGCTGAGCCTTCCATATAGCGTACGCTGCCGTAAGGCTCCAGAACTCCTTCTATGAAGGGAATAGCTTTGTCTATTACGAAAATCATTTCAATATAATGTCTTCAACCCAGGAAGCATTGCGGTCTTCGGGCTCAAAGAATTCATCTCTTGCCAGACGGTCGTTCAGTTTCTCCAGAAGGAAATCTTTCTGCCGGCTCAGCTGGCTGCTTACCACGGACGAGTTGGTGGTGATGTAGAGCTTGCCGTTGCGGAAGAAGCGCTTGATCGTGAACTGGGCGGCTCCGGATACATCGTCCCAGGCCTTGAACACGAGATGGTTGTTCATCCCGGTGGTCATCCTGGCCTCCTGGAGATATTCTTTGATGGCCGCGGAGAGCGGCAGCGCATTTTTCCTTCTTATTCTAAATGTTGCCATCTATTTTCGAAAAAGTGCCTTGGGAGGCTTTGAAATATGCACGGTCGGTGGTAATCTTGTCCACGAGGGCTTCGGTGCGGGTCTTGTCGGTGTCGGATATGAAAATCTGGCCGAAGTCGTTACCGGCCACCATAGCCAGCAGGTTTCCGACCCTGTCCATATCGAGCTTGTCGAATAAATCGTCCAGCAGCAGCACAGGGGGCCTCCCTCCGGCTTCTTTCATAATTTCGTACTGGGCGAATTTCAAGGCCACGAGGAAGGATTTCTGCTGCCCCTGGGAGCCGCAGCGCCGGATGGGGAAGCCTTCCATAGTGAAGAGGAAATCATCCCGCTGCACGCCTGCGCAGGTGTAGCGCAAGGCAAGGTCGCGGCTGCGGTGGGACCTCATCAATTCGGGAAAGTCCCGTTCCGTCAGGTCGCTCCGGTAGCTTATGCCCACTTCCTCCTTGCCTCCGGAAATGGCTTCGTAATAGCGCTCTACTACCGGAAGCATCTTCTCCGCGAACTCATTTCCGCTCATCTGAAGTGTTCCCGGATAATTCTCAACCTTGGGTGAGTGTGTGATCTGTCCCCCGAACCCGTTCTTCTCGATGACGAGCGCACTCTTGCCGTTGCGCTGCGCGTACAGAGCTGCGGTCATTCCTGCGGCGCCTCCGCCGACTACGATGATATCATGCATTTTGCTTTCCTCCCTTGATGAATCTATGAACGGCTGCCTGCGCCGCGCCCGGGCCGTTTGTGCCGTTACGATAAGATCGCCCGACAGTGATCCCACTGCCGGGCGGCTCTATTTTCTTTCATTATTTGTGCATCAGCCATCCCTTGATGTCGGACACGCCGCGATACTTCTCGAAAGAATCGCCGTTGACCAGGACAAGTGTGGGAGCCTGCTTGATGCCGAACTTCTGAACCAGTTCCCTCTCCTCATTGGCGTTGAGCGGCTGATACTCCACTCCCGCCTTGTCCAGGATCGCTCCCGCTGCCTTGCAGTTTGGGCAGGAAGGGGTCTTGAACAGTAAGATCGATACGGAACTCTCAGGCTTGACCGCGATCGTTACGGGCTTCTCCTCAGGCTTAGGAGCGGCCGCCACGGGCTTCTCATCG
>ONLD01000051.1 GCA_900318565.1 uncultured Bacteroidales bacterium | reverse complement strand
CAAAGGAATTGACGGGGGCCCGCACAAGCGGAGGAACATGTGGTTTAATTCGATGATACGCGAGGAACCTTACCCGGGCTCGAACGGCTGGTGAAGAGAGACAGAGATGTTGACGTCCTTCGGGACACCAGTCGAGGTGCTGCATGGTTGTCGTCAGCTCGTGTCGTGAGATGTTGGCTCAAGTGCCATAACGAGCGCAACCCTTGCTGTTAGTTACCAGCATTTTGGATGGGGACTCTAACAGGACTGCCACCGTAAGGTGTGAGGAAGGCGGGGATGACGTCAAATCAGCACGGCCCTTACGTCCGGGGCGACACACGTGTTACAATGGTGACTACAGAGGGAAGCCACCCTGCGAAGGGGAGCGAATTCGCTAGTAATCGCGCATCAGCCATGGCGCGGTGAATACGTTCCCGGGCCTTGTACACACCGCCCGTCAAGCCATGAAAGCCGGGGGTGCCTGAAGTTCGTGACCGGAAGGAGCGACCTAGGGCAAAACTGGTAATTGGGGCTAAGTCGTAACAAGGTAGCCGTACCGGAAGGTGTGGCTGGAACACCTCCTTTTTGGAGCAAGACCTTGACTGAGCTCGCGGTGTTCAAGGCTGGTCCTTGTACTTATCTTTTTCTATATTATATATATAGGCTCGTAGCTCAGTTGGTTAGAGCGCCACACTGATAATGTGGAGGTCCGCGGTTCAACTCCGCGCGGGCCTACTTTTTTTTCTACGGGGGTATAGCTCAGCTGGTAGAGCACCTGCTTTGCAAGCAGGGGGTCGCCGGTTCGAATCCGACTATCTCCACTCTCTTCCGCAGCAGATAATTTCTGTTGCGGTTTTTTATTATCTTTGCCCGTATGGACGTCCGAGAGAAAATAGAGTTGCTGCCGCACAGCCCCGGGGTGTATCGTTATTACGATGACAAGGGGACGGTGATCTATGTCGGCAAGGCCAAGGACCTTTTCAAGAGGGTGCACCAGTATTTCGTGGACCCTGAGCGGCTCAACACCAAGACCCGCCTGCTCGTGGCCAAAATCGCCGACGTGCAGTATTCGGTCGTGGACAGCGAGGCGGACGCCCTGCTGCTGGAGAACAACCTCATCAAGCAGTACAAGCCCCGCTACAACATCCTTCTCAAGGACAGCAAGACCTACCCCTGGATTTGCGTGACGCAGGAGCCCTTCCCGAGGGTCTATCTGACGCGCCGCGTGGAGAAGAACGGGTCCCGCTATTTCGGGCCCTACAGCTCCGTGCTGCACGCCCGCGGCCTGCTCGAGTTTTTCTCCCGCAACTGGCCCCTGCGCAGTTGCCGGCTGAAGATAGACTCGGATGCCATACTGCGCGGCAAGTTCCGCCCCTGCCTTGACTACCACATCGGCAGGTGCCGCGGATGCTGCGTGGGCAAGGTCTCCCAGGAGGAGTACAACTCCTGGATAGACGAAATCGTGCACCTGCTGCGCGGCGGAGTCAGTGAGCTGATAGACAAGTACAAGGCCGCTATGATGCAGGCCGCCGACGCCCTGGATTTCGAGAGCGCGCAATTCTGCAAGCAGCGCATCGAGGCCCTGCAGAAGCACTACGCCAAGTCTATAATCACCTCCGCGGGCGAACGGGACCTGGACGTGTTCTCGCTGGTCTTCGAGGGCGCGGACGCGTTCGGCAACTTCCTGCGCGTGCGCGGCGGTGCCATCATCCAGAGTCTCAACCTGGGCTTCAAGATGCAGATCGAGGAAGAACAGGCCTCCGTGTTAAGCAGCTTCATCGCTGAGATAGAGAGCAAGTTCGGGGAGATGGCGCGCGAAATCGTGGTCCCCTTCCTTCCGGACGTGGAGCTGGCCGGCATCAATTTTACCATCCCGGCACGCGGTGACAAGCTTTCCCTGCTGGAGCTCAGTGCTAAGAATGCGGGGGAGTTCCGCTTCAACACCCTCAAGCAGCGCGAGCATACTGACCCGGACGCCTTCCGCCAGGGGGTGATGGAAGAGCTGCGCAAGGCCATAGGGATGAAGGAACTGCCGCGCCACATAGAGTGCTTCGACAACTCCAACCTGCTGGGCACCAATCCCGTAGCAGCCTGCGTCGTGTTCCGGGACGCCGAGCCTTGCAAGAAAGACTACCGCCGCTTCAAGATCAAGACCGTCATAGGCGCCAACGACTACGCCTCGATGAAGGAAATCGTCAACAGGCGCTACTCCCGTATGCTTGAAGAGGCTCCGGACGACCTGCCTCAGCTGATTGTGATCGACGGCGGCAAGGGGCAGCTCAACTTCGCCTGGCAGGCTCTCTGCGAGCTCGGAATCCAGAACCGCCTCACCGTGGTGGGCCTTGCCGAAAGGATGGAAGAAGTCATCAGGGTGGGGGATCCTTATCCTCTTTTTCTTGACCGTAACTCGCAGGCCCTTAAACTTTTGCAGCAGGCCCGCGACGAGGCACACCGCTTCGGCATTACCTTCCACCGCCAGCTGCGCCGCAAGGCCGAAGTGCACAGTACGCTCCGCGATATTCCCGGGGTAGGACCTCGTACCGAAGAGCGCCTGATGCTGCATTTCGGTTCGCTGGCACGCATCCTGGCCGCGCCGGAGGCCGATGTGGCCGCACTCGTGGGTCCCAAGCTCGCACGGCAGATTGCCGAAAAAGGCGGAGGTTGCAAATCTAAATAAAATTACCTACCTTTGCAGTCTACGGTTTGACAAAAAAAGTACTATTAATAAACCAATATTTTTAACTTTATGGAATACGAAGAAATCGTAAACAAGGTAAAGGGCATTATCGTCGACAAGCTCGGCGTTGAGCCTTCGGAAGTGACGGAGACCGCCAACTTCACCAACGACCTCGGTGCAGACTCTCTCGACACTGTCGAGCTCCTTATGGAATTCGAAAAAGTCTTCGGAATCAAGATTCCTGATGAGGAAACCAGCTCCATCGCAACCGTCAAGGACGCTATCGACAAGGTCGCTGAAAAGCTCGCTTCCTAAGCGATACAAAGCAGAAGATTCAGAGGGACGCTCCGCAAGGGGTGTCCCCTTTTTTTTGTTCAGGGCTCCCGCAGGCTGCACGAATCATTGGCGGTATTGATTGATTTGATTATATTTGTGCACACCAACATAAGTAATAATATGAGAAAACTCTTTTTCCTTCTCGCCGCCGCCCTGCTGGCTGCAGCCTGCACAGGCAGCGAATCAATCATCATAGCGGAAGACGTGCTGGAGAGCCCGGACGGCAAGCTCCGGATGAGCTTCGGCTTCGTCGGTGGCGGCACCCCCGCCTACACGCTTGAATATGACGGTAAGGCCGTGGTCAAACCCTCCCGGCTCGGTTTCGAACTGACTGACGGAAGCAACCTGAAAGAGGGATTCGAAGTCATCAGCACAGCTTTCGACAGCAAAGACGAGGTCTGGAATACGGTGTGGGGCGAGGAGTCTCATATACGCAACCACTACAATGAAATGCTGGTCTGTCTCGGCCGTCAGGACGGTGCGAAGATGAATCTCCGCTTCCGTCTCTACGACGACGGCCTGGGCCTGAGGTATGAGTTCCCACTGGAGAATAAACTCACTTATTTCAATATAAAAGAAGAACTTACGGAGTTCGCGATGGCTGGAGACCACAAAGCCTGGTGGATCAGCGGAGACTACGATACGCAGGAATACAACTACACCGTCTCCCGCCTTTCCGAAATCGGCAGGCTGTCCGAAGCGGCGCGCAACGGGGGCACTCCCCGTCACGGAATCTCCCCCACGGCCGTGCAGACCGCCTTGCAGATGAAGACGGACGAGGGGCTGTACATCAATATCCACGAAGCCGCCGTACTGGATTATCCGACCACAAACCTTGACCTGGATGACAGGTCCTTCGTCCTCAGCACCGCCCTGACGCCCGACGCCCAAGGGGTGAAGGGCCGCCTGCAGGCTCCGTGCGTCACTCCCTGGAGGACCGTGATGGTGGTGGACGACGCCCGCAAGGTGCTCTCTTCCAGGCTTATCCTCAATCTCAACGAGCCCTGCGCCCTGGACGACGTCAGCTGGATCCACCCGGTAAAATATATGGGCGTCTGGTGGGAGATGATTTCGGGCAAAACGCATTGGTCCTACACGAGCGACTATCCTTCGGTGCAGCTCGGGAAGACCGATTATGCGGCCTCCAAGCCCCACGGCAGGCACGGCGCCAACAATGACAACGTGTGCCGCTACATCGACTTTGCGGCTGCAAATGGTTTCGATGCGCTTCTCATAGAGGGCTGGAACGAAGGTTGGGAAGACTGGTACGGCTGCCAGAAAGACTACGTCTTCGATTTCCTGACCCCATACCCCGATTTCGACCTGCCGGCGCTCAACGCCTATGCGCACGCGAAGGGCATAAGGCTCATTATGCACCACGAAACGTCCTCGTCCACAGTTAATTACGAGCGCCATCTGGAAGCGGCCTATGACCTTATGGACCGCTACGGCTACAATGCCGTCAAGAGTGGCTACGTGGGCGAAATCATCCCCTACGGCGAGCACCACTACAGCCAGCCGCTCATCAACCACTACCACTACTGCATAGTCGAGGCCGCAAAGCACCATATTATGGTCAACGCGCACGAGGCGGTGCGCCCCACCGGCCTCTGCCGCACCTGGCCGAATATGATAGGCAACGAAAGCGCTATGGGCACGGAGTTCCGCGCTATGATCAACCCCGGCCACACCTGCATCCTGCCGTTCACGCGTCAGCAGGGCGGTCCTATGGACTATACGCCTGGCATCTTCGAGCAGGATATGTCCATAACGGCACCCGGCGAGAGCGGCAAGATGCGCCATACCGTCTGCAACCAACTCGGCCTCTATGTGACATTCTACTCGCCGCTGCAGATGGCTGCCGACCTGCCCGACAACTATGCCCGCTTCCCCGACGCCTTCCAGTTTATCAAGGACGTGGCGGTGGATTGGGAAAAGAGCCTCTATCTTGAGGCTGAGCCGGGCGAAGTGATAGTGACTGCGCGCAAACCCCGCATCGAGTCGCTCAACGCGGCCGCAAGCGGCTTGGCGTCCCTGCCAGACGGCAAGAAAGACTGCCTCAGCAGCGCAGCGCGCTTCGTGTACGGCCTGCCGGAAAGCGCTACGGCCCGTGACCTTGCGAAGGCCAAGGCCCACGACGTGTGGTATGTCGGCGGCGTGTGCGGTGAAGATGCGCGCGAAGTCAGCGTGGCGCTGGACTTCCTTACTCCCGGAGTGCGCTATGAGGCTGTGCTTTACGCCGACGGCCCCGATGCCGACTACGAGACGGCGCCGCAGTCCTATACCATCACCCGCTCCGAGCTGACGGCCTCCGATACGCTGACGGTCCGTATGGCCCGCAGCGGCGGCTTCGCGCTGAGCCTGCGGAGCTTATAGCTACTCGCCGCGTTCTTCGCGGTAAATCCGCTCGAAGAGCTGCCGCAGCCTGGTCTCGTCGTGGATCAGCTGCCGCAGGGCCTCCAGCTGCGCCGCATTCGGAGACTCCGGAATCCACAGCTTCAGGTAGCCGCCGTAGTCGTATTTCTCGTGCAGGTGCTCGAGGGTCCGCTGCCAGTGCCCTTCGCGGGCGAGCTCCGGGTAGTGGGCAAAGCCATATTGAACGGTGCGGCGGACAATATGTTCCGGCACGATGAGGCGGTCGGCCTCGGCCACGATGCGCCCGTAGATGCTCCGTGGCTCGTGGTCCGACGAGGCGCGGTGGTCTTCGGCAGCCTGCGCAATGGTCTCAATCTGTTCCTCGCTGAACCACGCTCGCAACCCGGGCATTTCCCTTATGATGCGTCCGCTTTCGAGATGGTGCGTCTTTCTGTCCACCTCGAGACCGAGGTCGTGGCAGGCGGCGGCCACATAGACCATCGCCTGCGAGACTTCATAATGGGCGGCCAGGTCCAGTGCCCTTGAAATCACGCTGCGTGCGTGGTCTTCCCTGTGCGCCTTGTCGAAAGCGGCGTAGCGGGGCACGACGGCCTTCTCCACGAACTCCGTCAGCCCCGCCGGCATCTGGTTCAAAGCGTCCATCTACCGCTTGAACTCCACTATGAGCGCGCTGCGTGCGGGAATCCGCAGGCCGTCCTGCAGAATCACCGGAGAGCCGCTCACTACATCCAGCCCTTCCACGGGGCCGCTGACGAACTCGGAGTAGTGGCTCCAGTCGAGGGAACGCGGCTCGGAGTTGTTGTTGATGTACACGAATACGGCCTCATCATCCAGGTAGCGGAAGAAAGAGTAGGCGTTGTCGGTGATATTGGATGCGCCTTCGTTTTTGCGGTGCAGGAAGTGCAGGGTCTTGCCGTGCTGCACGGCTCGGCAGCCCTTGCGCCAGTTGAACAGGCGCGCGGTGTAGTCGTGGAGCGAAGCCGCCTCCGAGTACATTCCGCCTGCTGCGGCGCGTCCTTCCTTGCTGAAGAGATTGACTCCGTCGCCGCTCCAGCCGCCGGGGAAGTCGATGCGCTTCGCGCCGTCGTGGCTGCGGCAGTCCTTGCGCTCCAGGAACATCATCTCGTCGCCGTAGTAGAGCTGGGGAATGCCGCGCAGCGTGGCGAGAAGGGCGATGGCGAGCTTCTGGCGGGCCGGATCCTGCCTCAGCACGTCTCCGGTGCGCGCGTGGTCGTGGTTGGCGAAGAATATCATTATGTTGTTCAGGTCGGTGTAGGCGAAGTCCTGTGCGAGCACGCTATAAACCCGCGTCATACCTTCGTCCCACCAGACCCGGTCTTCGCAGAGCGCCGTCAGCATAGCCCTTTGCAGCGGGAAGTCCATAATGCAGGGCAGGTTGCTGTCGAAGCCGCCCGGATTGGGGTGCCCGCTCTGCCAGTAGGCCACCTGCGGAATGTTCATATCCCAGCACTCGCCGACTATGTTGATCGAGGGGTACTCGTTCCGTATCGCCTTGCACCACTGCGACATAGGCCCGGGCTCGTTGTAGGGGTATGTGTCCACGCGCAGGCCGTCCAGGCCGGCATACTCGATCCACCAGACAGCCCACTGCTGGAAGTAGCGCAGCACGTAGGGATTGTCCAGGTTCATATCCGGCATCGAGGGCACGAACCAGCCGCTCTCCTGCCGCTGCAGGTCGGTCTGTGCGGCGTGCGGGTCCATATACACGGAGAACAGCGCGTTCATCTGCATATATTCAGGGAAGCGGTGCACCCAGTCCTTGAACGGGGCGTCCTGCATCCACCAGTGGGCCGTGCCGCAGTGGTTGGTCACGATGTCCATAATGACCTTGATCCCGCGGGCGTGGCACTGCTGCACATACTCACGGTAGAGGGCGTTGTCTCCCAGGCGCGGGTCGATATGGTAGTAGTCCGCGCAGGCGTAACCGTGGTACGACTCCGCAGGCTGGTTGTCCAGCAGCAGCGGGGTGTTCCACACTGCCGTGGCGCCCAGGCCGGCGATGTAGTCTATGTGCTCGATCATCCCCTGCAGGTCTCCGCCGTGGCGGGCCACCGGGTCGGTGCGGTCCACCTTGTCGGGCGTGGAGGGCACGTTCCAGGGCTTCGCGGAGCCGTCGTCATATACCCCGCCGGGCCAGGAGGAATCGTTGTCGGCCGTGCCGGAGGCGAAGCGGTCCGGCATCACGAGGTAGATCATATCTTCCGTGGTGAAACTGCCCCTGGAGGCGCTGCCTTCATCGCGCCCCCGCAGCAGGTAGGGGAATTTGAAGCTGTCGCTGCCGTTGTCGAACACGAGCCAGGCGGTGCCGGGGACGGCGTTCGAACCGATGACCACGTCCACGAAGAGGTAGTTGGGACTGTCCGCCTTGCGGATGCTGACAGCCTGCACGCCGGCGGCGCCTTCTATGCGCACGTTCCAGCCGGAGATGTCAGGGCCCTGCACCAGCAGCTGGAGAGGCATTTTCATTCCCGTCCACCAGCAGGGAGGCTCTACGCGCACGATTTCTTCGGGACGGGCGTCACGGATGCTGTCGGGATTGAAACTCTGCCCGCAAGATATGGCGAGCAGGGCGATGGAGGCCGCTGTCGCGGCGGCGCGGCCGATGTTGGCGCAGAAATTCTTGATAAGCATAATGGTCGTTACTCTTTACCCTTCCAGACGTGGATGGAATAGCCCCATCCGGGGAGGGTGCTGCCGTCGTCGAGGAGAATTTCGTCGGGGGTGAGATTGGCCTCAACGCTCACGGAGTTGCCTTTTACGCTGCGGGTGAATGCAAGGATGCCCTCGGGAACGTCCTGGATATATTCCAGGGCCCCGCCCCTCTCGCCGGCAGCGAGTGCGGGGTTGTTGTGCTTGATGTTGACGAGGTATTTCCAGAAAGCGGTCCAGTCGTTGGCGCTCCAGTCGGTAATCGGGTCTTTTTCAAAGAACGCCAGGCGCCTGTCGAGGCCGATTTCCTGTCCGGTGTAGATAAGGGGCTGGCTCTTCGGGAGAGTGAAGCAAAGGACGGCCATTACCTTGGCGGCGTCGCCCATCCTCTCGAATTCGGTGCCTGCCCAGGAGTTTTCATCGTGGTTGGAAGTAAAGCAGAGGCGGAATGCGCTCGCGGGAGTGCCTGCGGCGTCTTTAGCGAGGTAAGCCTTAAGGTCGGCGACGCTTTTCTTGCCCTGGGCTATATCGTTCATTATGTGGTGGAGCTCCCAGGCATAGGTGGCGTCGAATGTCTCGGCAGGGTCGCTCAGTTCGGGCTTTTCGGCCTCGGCGAGCAGATACGCCTCGGGGTAGTCGCGCTTGATGCCGGGCAGCACTCCCTTCCAGAATGCGGCAGGCATCTCGCCTGCGGCGTCACACCTGAAGCCGTCCACGCCCTTGTCCAGCCAGAAGCGCATAGCGTCTTCCTGTGCTTCCCACACTGCGGGAGTGTCGTAGTTGAGGCTGCGGGTGTCGGTCCAGTCGTACTCCCAGATGGCGTTGCCGAGGGAATCGCGCTCGTAGAAGTCGGCCGGCTTTTCGCTCATCCACACGTGGTCGGGCGCAGTTTGATTGGCCACCCAGTCGAGGATGAGCTTGAATCCTTGCTTGTGCGCGGCATCGAGCAGGCTCTGGAAATCCTCCATCGTGCCGAACTCGGGATTCACTTTCTTGTAGTCCGAAATCGCGTAGTAGGAGCCGAGGCTGCCCTTGCGCTCCACTTCTCCGATTTGGTACATAGGCATCAGCCAGAGGACGTCAACCCCAAGGTCCTTGAGGCGGGGCAGCTGGGCCTCGACTGCCTTGAACGTGCCTTCGGGGCTGAACTGACGGATATTGACTTCGTACACGACGCTGTCGTAGGTCCACTCCGGGTGTACCGGAGCCTTCTTTGTGGTGCAGCAGGCAAGGGTGAGCAGTGCCGCCGCTGCGAGGAGTATCTTTTTCATATATGGTTATTATTTGAATGCGTTCATTATGCTTGAGGGACGGCCGTCGGAGGTGAAGGCGCCCATATCGTAGGAACCCCAGCCGAGGCTGCCATAGACGGCGGGTTTCCATCCGCCGTACACTTCTGGCTCCCAGTAGAATACGCCTTTGCAGGCGGGAATCTTGAGCACTCCGTCGATGAATGACTTCAGGACTGCCGCCGAGGCGCTTTCCGTGGCGGGCTTGACTCCCACTTCGGCCACATAGACCGGCACGCCGAAGGCCGCGGCAAGGCTCTGGATGCGACTGAGGGCGCTGCTGTTGACCTGCTCGGCGCTCTTGCCGCTCTCAGTCTGCGGATAGTGCGACAGCGCGATGGCGTCGAACTTGGCTCCCTGGGCCTTCAGCTCCTTGAACCACCAGGCGTTGTCTTCCCAGGCATTGTTGAGGTGCGGCATCACGACCGCCTGCGGGCACACGGCCTTCGCAGCCGCATATCCTGCGCCGTAGAGCTGCGCGAAGCGGGCCCAGCCCCCTGAGATGTTGCCTTTGTTGTCCCAGAGCTGCGCCAGGGGCCAGAGGAAGCCGTTGCGGGTCTCGTTGCCTATCTGTATCCACGCGGGAGTGACTCCTTCCGCTCTCAGGGCCTCGAGCACCTCGGAGGTGTGCGCGTTCAGGAGACCTGCGACAGCGGTTGCGTCGGACTTGGAGGCCTCCCAGTCCTTGGGGAAGGTCTGGCGCGAGGGGTCGGCGAAAAAGTCGCTGTAGTGGAAGTCAATCATCACGGCCAGGCCCGCCTTGGCGGCACGGGAGGCGAGTTTAATGCAGTCGTCCTTGCCGCTCCAGCCGCCGGTGGGATTTACCCACACGCGCAGGCGCACGGAGTTGAGGCCGCAGTCCTTGAGCACCTCGAAAATGTCGGCAGGAGTGCCGTCGGACTTCTTGAAAGTCTTGCCCGAGGCCTCCATCTCGGAGACCCAGCTTACGTCCGCCCCCTTGGCGAAACCGGGCACGGAGACGGCTGCCGGGACGTTCTCGACGGGAGTGGTGTTTTCAGTTTCGCTCCCCGGCTTGGTGCAGCAGGCTGCCAACGAAAGCAGCGCGGCCGCAATAAACATACATCTTTTCATATTACTGCAGGAATACGGCCGAAGAATAGCCTCCGATTGTAAGACTGCCTACGTTTGTGTTGCAGGTGCCGTTGGAAACAATCATATCTGTTAGTTTATAGCCGTTTACGGGGGTGCTTGCAGTGGATGGACTGAAGTTGTGGACTACCAGCACGGTCTGCCCGTCGTAGCTCATCGTCCACATTCCTATGCCGTTGCTGTTGGTCGGCACTTCCTTGATTTCACCCTTGGCGAGGGCTTTGTAGCGGTTGCGCGCCGATGCGAACTTGCGGTACACGCTGAGCACGGAGGCTTCGCTTGCGCTCTGCGCCTCGACGGAGATGTCGGCGGTCAGCATTGAATTGTCCACCTTGCCGCTCAGGGACTTGGTCGGTACGGCGCCGGTCCTGGTCCACTTGATCGGGGCCCGCACGTATTCGTCGCCGCCGGACTTCGTGCCCCAGTAGCCGAGCTCCTCGCCCTGGTAGATGAAGGGCTTGCCGGGAGAAGTCAGCAGCACGGCGCCGGCGAGTTTCTCCTTGGCCGCGTTGCGTCCCAGGTCGTTGCCGGCCCGGTCTTCATCGTGGTTGGAGAGCTTGATGGCGTCTATGAAATCGGGGTTCTGGGCGCGGTAGAGATCCCTGAACGAAACTACGATCTTGGCAAATTCGTTGCCCTTGCCCTTGTTGATACAGTCCTTGAGGGTCCACCAGTAGGGGAAGTCGAAGTTGGACGGGAGGCCCTGGAAATAGGGGGCCGTCTCGGCGGCGCTGTTCTTCCAGGCTTCGCCGACCATAAACATCTCGCCCTCGCCGCCGCGGGCCTTGTAGGTGGCGTTGCAGTGCTTGTACCATTCTTTCAGGAATGCCACGTTGGCTTTCACCTGGTCCTGGTAAATCCAGATGACGGCGTCCAGCCTCAGGCCGTTCACGCCGAGGTTTATCCACTTGTCGGCGCTGGCGGCAAGGGCCTTGAAGGCGTCGGACTGAGCCGCTTTGTCGTACGGACCGTAGTTGAGGTCCGGCATCGACTGGTCGAACGATGCGAAGTACCAGATGCTGCTGCCGCCGAAAGTGATGTCGGCCGCGGTGCTGTTGTTGATGGCATAGGGCTGCCCGAAGGTGATGCTTTTTCCGCTGCCGCCCCACTTGGTGCCGCCGTCCCAGGACGTGCTGGAAGAACGCACCAGGAAGCCCCAGTCGGTATCCACGTCGATGGTGATCTCGTGGATGCCGGAAGAGGTCTCATACAGGCCCACGAGACCGGCGGAGCCTATCCAGAGCCACTTGTTGGCAGATGCGTTGGGACTTTGGGCGGCCGCGGTGCTTTCGGTCACGGTGATTGTCTTCTTGTTCCAGTCAAGCTTGAAGTGAAGCCTGCCCTTGTAGCCGAGGTCGCCGCCGTTTGCGGTGTGCCAGGAGCCCATTCCCGGATTCTTGGCACCGGCGTAATTGTCTATCTTGCCGGCCGCCACGTCGTCGGCCCAACTCTCGGAAAGCACGTAGAAGCTGCGGTAGGGGCTGCTCTCCGAAGAGATTGCGCTCTGGAACCATTCGCCGCGGCCGGAGTGGTTTAGTACATAGTCCATATAGATGTCTATGTCCTTTTCTGCGGCCTTGTCGATGAGGTTCTTGAAGTCGGCCTCCGTGCCGAGCTTCGGGTCTATGGAATTGTAGTCCAGCACGTTGTAGCCGTGGTAGGAGCTTGAGGTCTGGATGGGAGAGAGCCACAGGGCCGTGGCACCGAGCTCATCGAGGTAGTCGAGGTGCTGGGTGATGCCGTTGAGGTCGCCCCAGCCGTCGCCGTCGGAATCGGCGAAGCTATATACATTGAGCTGGTAGGTGATGCCGGACAGTTTCTCGTCCGAAGTCTCCTGCTCCTGCCCCTGCCCCTGTCCTTGTTCTTGTCCGTCGTCGGGGCGTACTTTGTTCTTGTCGGGGTCGCAGGCCATAGCGCACGTCAGCGCGGCGGCTGCGGCAAAAAGTATAAGAAATCTTCTCATCGGAGTGTTATTAACTTAACCTACAATAATAACAATTCCGCTTCGGATTTCCAAACAATTATGCAAGGAAACCGGATGCCGCTGCTCTGGCCTCTTTCCCTCGCCGGCCAAAATAACTCCCGCTGTCCTTTTCCAAAAAATAGCCAACATTTTGCGCAGAGTCGGTAAATGGCGAATAAAAATTTTGCGCAAGGAGAAATACATACTATATTTGCACATTAAGAAGTGACCTGTAATATGGAAGAAAGAATATTCAAGCGGAAGTTTTACGAGAAGATGCTCGCCTGGAAGCGGGATAACGACGGGCGAACAGCCCTGATGATTAAAGGCGCCCGCCGTGTAGGGAAATCCACCATTGCGGAAGAATTCGCCAAGAATGAATATGAGTCCTATATTCTGGTGGATTTCACAAAGGTAGGACCGGAAATACCGGCACTCTTTGATGATGTCTCCAACCTGGACCGCATCTTTATGGCGCTGCAATTCTATTTTAACGTCACACTGACACCCCGCAAGTCCGTCATTATTCTGGACGAGATTCAGGAGTGTCCCAAAGCCCGCCAGGCCATCAAGGAACTGGTCAAAGACCATCGGTACGATTATATTGAAACGGGCTCGCTTATCAGCGTTCGCCGCAAAACGCAGGGTATCCGAATTCCCAGCGAGGAAACGCGCCTGACAATGTATCCGATGGACTACGAAGAATTCCGCTGGGCTATGGGAGATGAAACCACAGTGCCTCTTCTTGCCCAAGCATTCGTCGACAGACATCCTCTGGGAGATGCTGCCCACCGCAAAATTATGCGGGATCTACGTCTCTATATGCTGGTAGGTGGCATGCCTCAGACTGTAAATACCTACCTGGACACCCAGAACCTTTCCCTTGTGGATGCAACCAAGCGGGAGATTCTTGGTCTATATGATGAAGATTTCTACAAGATTGATCCCACCGGTAAAGCAGCAAGTCTTTTCAAGGCCATTCCTGCGCAGCTTGCCGGGAA
>ONLD01000086.1 GCA_900318565.1 uncultured Bacteroidales bacterium | reverse complement strand
TTGAAATCTCCATCATCTTCTCCATCACCACCCTGTAGAGCGGCTTCCCGTCTTTGACTGCGGTCTGGAAGTCTGCGGAAGAAGGATTGGTGTCGAAATACACCTGGATGGCGGCGCGGTCCACGGGATACTTCTGGATTGAAGCTGCAGCGGAGGCGCCGTAGGTACCGCCCTCGGACTCACGGAGCGTGTCGGTGTAAATCATATCGATGATATATTGTGCGGCGGCCAGATTCACTTCCTCAGCCACGCTGTACTTCACGCCGTAGTTGTTGTAAAGCTGGAAGACAGTGGTCTTCGGAGTCTGCATATCCGCCTTGAAGGTGTTATCGACCTGGCCCTGCACGAAGCGCTCGTTGGTATCTACCCATTTCAGGGCTTTGCCCTTCTTTGGCAGCGAGCCGACATACTTCTCCACGAGAGGCTTCAG
This sequence comes from uncultured Bacteroidales bacterium, assembly GCA_900318565.1. Taxonomy (GTDB): domain Bacteria; phylum Bacteroidota; class Bacteroidia; order Bacteroidales; family UBA932; genus Cryptobacteroides. Next base: position 5,854 of record ONLD01000086.1, on the reverse strand, counting down.
GGTCTCGGGATCCACGTTGCCTACGATATAGAGCTTAGCGCCCTTTGCGCTTGCGAATAGCTTGCGGTAGTTGCGCTCCACCACGGCGATGTCGGACTTTGCAAGCACGTCCTCGTCGATGACGACGGCACGGGGGTTGCCTCCGTAGATAGTCTTGGTGAGCTCACGCTGGAACTTGAAGCTGGGAGTGGTGAGCAGGTTGGGCAGCACGGCCTCGATCTGCTGCTTGCCGACGTTGTACTCGTCAGCATCGAAGCGAGGATCCACGAAATACAGGTAAAGAAGCTGGAAAGCTGTCTCCAGGTCCTTGGGCTGGCAGTTGCCGGAGATTCCGTGACGGATGGCGCCGATGTAAGGCCCCATACCGACCTGCTTGCCGGAAAGCATCTTCTTGGTGGTGGCGGAGTTGAACTTGGACACGCCGCTGTTGCTCATAAAGAGTCCCCAGACGTTGCTCTCGAAGGAAGGGAGATCTTCGGTAGGAATGAGGGACTGGCCACCTTCCATAGAGAGGCGGATGAGCACCTGATCCTTCTTGTATTCGGTAGGCAGGAACGCCACGGTAACGCCGTTGGAGAGGGTCCACTCGGTGATACCTTTCACCAGCTGACGGGTCTTCTTGACCTTGCCGCCCTTCAGGGCAGCGGGATCCACGAACTGGGAATCGATCTTCTCTTCGGCGTTGGCTGCAATCTCGGAAGCCTTGACTCCGGAGATGATTCCGAGAAGCTGGGCCTCTGTCGGATTAGCAAGACCTTCCTTCTGAGGGCCGTTATAGAGGACCACCATATTCTCGTCGGTAATCAGTTGGGCGACAACCTGGTTGATGGCGCTTGCAGGAAGCATCTGGAGGATGCCCTTGGCGAGCTGGGCCGCGGTAGCGGGCTCAAGATAAGGGGTATTGTTGAAGAAGTGGCCGATGATAGGATACACGAACTCGGCGTTCTTGCGGGAATCGGCTCCCTGGGCCTGCTTCTCATAGCGGCTGATGATTTCATCCTTCGCCCTCTGGACTTCGGCGTCGGTGAAGCCGTAACGCTTCATCTTCTCGACCTCAGTATAGAAGGCCTTCAGGGCAGGCTCGTACTCGCCTTCCTTGAATGCCACGTCTGCCATCACTACATCGCAGGTCTCGCAGATCTGGCCGCAGCCAAGGTCGGCGCCGATGAACGGAGCACCGGGCTTGGAGGTAATCTCCTGGAAGCGCTCGGTCATAACCTCGGCGATAATGTCCTTGAGCAGCTCTGTCATAAAGGCGATGTCGGTATTATTGAATTCGCGCGGCATAGGCTCGCTCTTCCACAGTATCATAATGGATGAGTTGGGGGTCTCGGGGTCGGTCACCACACCCACGATGGGCTCGACGTTGTCGGGGACCTTGATCACGTCCTTCGCCTTCGGGTTGACGGGAGCGGGAATGTCGGCGAAGAGTTTCTGAATCTTGGAAAGAATCTGGTCGGGATCGATGTCTCCGACCACGATAATTGCCTGATTGTCGGGACGGTACCAAGTCTGGTAGAAATTCACGAGGCTCTCCCTCTTGAAGGTCTCGAGATTCTCCTGGCTGCCGATGAGGGAGCAGTCAGCATACTTGGAGCCCTTGTACATATAGAGCTTGTCCTGCTCGTACATACGCCAGGAAGCGTTGCGGCGGGTCCTGCGCTCTTCGAGGATGACTCCCCTCTCCTTGTCGATTTCTTCCTGCTCGCAAAGCACGAAGTGGGAATAATCGTGCATCACCAGAAGGCAGGTGTCGATGATGCCCTCGCGGGTCACGGGGATGTTGTTGAGCATATACTGGGTGGATTCAACACCCGTGGAAGCATTGATGTTGCGGCCGAATTCGGCGCCGATGCTCTGGAGGTACTCCAGCATCTGCTTGCCGGGAAGGTTCTTGAGGCCGTTGAAGCACATATGCTCCAGGAAGTGGGCAAGACCGTCCTGGTCCGGAGTCTCCTGGATTGCACCGACGTGTGTGGCCAGGTAGAACTCGGCCCTCTGTGCGGGCTTGTCGTTGTGGCGGATGTAATAGGTCATACCGTTGTCCAACTTGCCCGTCTTGACGGCCGGGTCGTTGGGGAGCGGAGTCTGGGCATTGCCCACTGCAGCAAAAGCGAATGCCGCAGCTAAGAGAACTAAGACTTTTTTCATATTGTTTATCATTGGTAATTTGTGCAAATTTAATAATTATTTATTGAATAACAATATTATTTTAAAGCATTATGAAAAGCCCGTGCATTTCTGCTGTGGCCTTCCGCCGTCTTGGCAAAAAGATGGGTGCCGTTCAGGTCGGGGCTTGCACAGAAATACAGGTTGCCGCCGCCCCTGTCGGCATTCAGCACGGCTTCCAGGTATTCCTTGTCAGGCACACAGATAGGCCCGGGAGGGAGCCCGGCATACTTATATGTATTATAGGGAGAGTCGAATTCCAGATGGCGGAAGAGTATGCGCTTCAAGGCATAATCATAGCAGAAGGCCACCGTAGGGTCTGCCTGCAGCAACATACCGCGGTCCAGGCGGTTGAGATACACCCCTGCAATCTTCGGGAGCTCCGGCTTATAGTTGGACTCCCCCTTCACGATGGATGCAAGCGTCACCACCTGCCTGCGCGAGAGTCCTACACGCGCCGCCTTGGTCAGATTCTCGTCCGTCCAGAAAGCATCGGAAGCCTTCTTGCAGCGGTCCAGCACGTCCTTGAAGCTTGCCGTCCAGTAAATGTCGTAGGTAGCAGGGAAAATAGCGGCATACACGGTCTGAGGGGTCACGTCGTAGCCGGCGAGCAGCGCGCTGTCATTCAGGGCGGCAAGCACGGAGACGGAGTCGGTCTGGAGCTGGCGGGAAATCTTGCGGGCGATTTCCTCCTTGGTGCGCAGGGAGCCGGCGATGGTAAGGCTTACGGGCGCCTGCCAGCCGTTGTTGAGCATACGCGCCACATAGACGCTGGACATCTTTGAATCCACGCGGTAATGCCCCTGCTTGATGTACTTTTCGACTTCCTTCTCCTTGAACACCTTGCGAAGGCGCCTGACGCTGAGCACGCGGAGCTGCCCGGAAAGGGACGACACCACATCCTCGGGAGCGGTGTCAGGGCCAACATACAGTTCAGCCTTGCCGTAAAAATTCGGCATCTTATTGTCACGCAGCCAGTTGTAGGCAAAGAGAGAGCCTAGCAGCGCGAGCAGGAGAACGAGGATCTTGGCAATGGTCTTCATCGGCGCAGAATGATGGTATCACCTTCGAGAGGCACGTAATCATCGGGCAGGCGGTTGAACCTGCGGAGCGAAGCGAGCCTGACGCCGAAGCGCTGCGAAATGTCGCGGAGCGTCTCGCCTCCGTCCCCGGCAATGTATTTCTCCAGTCCCTTGGCGCCCTTCTTCTTTTTAAGCTGGAGGTACACGATATCACCCCCGTGAAGGACATCGCCCGAAGAAGCGTCGTTGAAGCGGAGAATCTCGCCTTCGAACAAACCGTAGGTCACGGCGAGGGACTCGTATGTGTCCCCTTCCACCGCATACACGCAAGGCACTCCGTTGATCTGGTAGATGTCACGCGAAAGCGAGAAACTGATTCTTTCACTGGTCTTTGTCTGCCTGACTTCCACCGGCTTCTCTATTTCGTGCGGAGTCTGGGGAATTTCCTCGTCAGAGTCATAGCGATAGAGCTCGTAGTCCTCGATGAGTTTTATAAGTTTGTCGGCATAGAGGCGGTCGGTCGCATAACCGGCCTTCTTAAGGCCTTTCGCCCAGGACTTGTAGTCGGTAGGCTCAAGATCGAAAAGGGACTTGTAGCGGTCCTGGAAGCGCAGGAAGTCGGAATGGTCGCGGAATGAAGCCGAGGCATTGGAATACACGCGGAAGCACTCATTCGCCTTGTCGTCGTCCTTGTATGTCTTCTTCCCCTTCCAGTCGGAGTGGCATTTGATGCCGAAATGGTTATTGGCCTTGGTGGCGAGGGTGGAGGTCCCCGCCGCGGATTCCAGGAGGCCCTGGGCAAGGGTTATGGATGCCGGCACGCCGGAACGGTGCATTTCAGAGACGGCCACGGAAGCATATTTATCTATATACTCCTTGTATTGGCCGGGAGTGGCTGCAAGGAACACTCCGAGCAGACACATAAGTACAACTATCCTTTTCACAATCTTCGAATATACGAACATTGTTTCTAATATACAAAAATAATTCCAAATCAGATTTCGAAGCAGTCACCGTCGGAAGCGGCCTGGGTGGCGGGGAAAATGGCGCGGCACTCCTCCAGGAAGCTCTCGAAATCAGTCACCCGTGAAGAGTAATGCCCTACGATGAGGCGCCCGGCCCCGGCCTGGAGGGCGCAGCGCGCCGCCTGCTCAGTGGTGGAATGGAAACGGTGCTCGGCCTTGTCGGCCATTTCGGCAGGGTACGTAGCTTCGTGGTACAGGCAGCTCACGCCCTTCACCCACTCCGGCAGTTCCGGGAAAGGAGCCGTGTCGGAGCAATAGGCATAGGACTTCGCCTTGTATGCGGGATTCGCTTCCCTGTGACGCTCGGTCACGATTTCATCGAAGCGGTAGCCGTAGCATTCTATCTTGTGGTTGAGAGGGAAAGCGCTGACGGTGACGCACTTGGACGTGTGCACAATCTCCGGGCCCTTGCAGCTGAGCGGGTGGAAACGGATTTCGAAACCGTCGTCCGACCCGAAGTAGCTGCGGTAGAAATTGAGCACTCCCCCGAGCGCATTCGGCCCGTAGATATCCAGAGGCGCGGTGCGGCCGTACATAGCCATAGAATTCAGCAGGCCAAAGAGGCCGAAGAGGTGGTCGCCGTGGATGTGGGAGATGAATATCGCCTCCACCCGGACGAAACTGAAATGGCAGCGCCTCATCTGCTGCTGCGTGCCTTCCCCGCAATCTATAAGAAACAAGCGCCCACCAGCTGAGAGCATCTGGGCGCTTGGATTTCTATCAGAAATGGGCATAGCCGAAGCTGTGCCCATTGTCGTCAGATTGAGGATCATTCTTATTCTCCCTTCTCGAGTTTCTCCTTGAGTGCTGCAAGAGCGTCGATGTCACCGAGGGTGGTCTTCTCGACGTTGGAGTTTACCTTCTTGACAGCCTTCTTGGTGTTCTCGGCCTCGGAAGCGGCAGCCTTCTCCTTCACCTCTGAGTAGGTGCGCAGGTGGCTGAGGATGATGCGGCGGGTGCTGCGACGGAGCTCGACCACCTTGAACGGGAGAGTCTCGCCTACAGTTGCGGGCTTGCCGTCTTCCTTCACGATCTCGCGGTTGAATGCGAAGCCTTCGACCTCGCCGTCAAGGGTGATCATTGCGCCCTTGTCGGTCACGGAAGCCACGGTGCCCTCGACGGTGGAGCCGACGGGATACTTGGCCTCGACCTCGTCCCAAGGATTGGTGGTAAGCTGCTTGTGGCCAAGGCTGAGCTTGTGGTTGGCCTCGTCGAAGTCAAGAATCTGGACTTCGATGGTGTCACCGGGTGCGACAACCTCTGAAGGATGCTTGATCTTGTTCCAGCTCAGGTCGCTGATGTGCACCAGGCCTTCCACGCCGTCCTCAAGCTCGGCAAACACGCCGAAGTTGGTGACGTTGCGGACGGTAGCGGTGTGGCGGCTGCCGACGGGATATTTCTCGCGGATGTTTTCCCAAGGGTTGGGGGTGAGCTGCTTCAGACCGAGGGAGATCTTGCGGGCTTCCCTGTCGATGCTGAGCACCTGGGCCTCGACCTCGTCGCCCTGCTTCAGGAATTCCTGAGCGCTGTGGAGACGGGGGCTCCAGCTCATCTCGCTGACGTGTACGAGACCTTCCACGCCGGGCTCGATCTCGATGAATGCGCCGTAGTCTGCGAGGAGGATGACCTTACCCTTGA
>ONLD01000085.1 GCA_900318565.1 uncultured Bacteroidales bacterium | reverse complement strand
TTATTGACTTGAAGTTCTTTCTCTTCAGGCTAACACGAATCTATGCGTAAATCAACATCTTACTTTCAATCTGTAAACACGGAAATTATCCGGTGAGCCTGATATCCGGCACCCTTATTCGTCTAATTCGCTTATTACCAAGGCATTGCCCTCACGCACCTTACCAATCCCGTCCCGGACCAAGGACTGGGGTGCCCCCGCCGTACGGGCTAACACCGGAACAGATCAAGGACTGAGTACCCCCGCCGTACGGGCTAACACCGGAACAGACCAAGGACTGTGGTACCCCCGTCGTATAGGTCAATGCCGTATCGGCCAAGGGCTGAGGGACCCCCGTCGTACGGTTCACGCTGGAACAGACCAAGGACTGAGGGCCCCCGCCGTACAGGTCAACGCCGGTCAGGGGAGAGCGGGAGATGAAGATATTTCAGTATCTGCCCATACGTTGCTTCCGTCATTCCGTAAAGACTGTTCGCTAATACCTTGCGGCGCTCTTCCGGAAGTTGCAGAACATCACGGATACTGCAGAATCTCCCGGAATGCAGCAGTATATGCGTAATCTTGTCGTACACATCATCGCGCCGTCCAGAGAATACCTCATTGATATCATACTCACTGCCGGTGGTAGAATGTATGGCCGTGAGCATCTTCTCATAAGTTCCGAAGTATTTCTCGGCCTCGTCGTGTCTTATTACAGAATACTTGGTTATGATATAATCCGTCAGTTGCCTGACTTCCCTGCCGTCAAGGGGAGCGGTAAGATTGCGCAATAGCGTATGTGTAAGATACTTGCCTTCAGCGCGCCTCGCATCGACCATTTTCAACGCATATCTCAAGCGGGAAGAAGCGTGTCTGAGGACAACAGGTTCCGAGAACGGATTTGCGTTATGGGCATAAGCGAGAAAATTCCACCGGTATTGCTCCGCTTCGGCGGTCAGACGCCTCTCCACGGGATTGTTGTACACATATATGAGGTTTGTCCTTACTTTTTTGTCCCCGATTTTAGGCACGCTCCCGAAAGGAGCGTTGAAAACAGGACCGCGGAATCCATACTCTTTATTCATTTCGCGGGCGAAAGTCGAAGTCACAAAGCCGTAGAATCCCGAAAATTCCTCAAGCGATTCGGCAACGGAAGAGCTATGCAGATGATCCGGCATAAAGCACACGGCCAGCAACACCACATCATAACGCTTCGAGGCTATGTAAATAATGGAGAGCAGTACAAGATAGTCTCTTACGGAATAGAAGATCAGAGCTCCGTTCGGGGTATTTTGGTAACAATGGTTTAAAACCCCGGGAATAAAAAGGCGTTTTTCGTTTTTCATAGTCAGTCGTGTTTTTGGCGTGACGCCAATTAATTCATTATCAACCTGTTACGCAATCAAGGGTGCCTGTTTTACGGTACCCTTGATTACATAATGCAGTAATAATCAGCCGTTTACTTTCACGCAGCCAAATGCCCTCATATCGAGGCCAGCCAATTACCGTAAAGACTCGGGACGGGGGCGCCGAAGTCGGCGGCTGGGGCGGCAGGAGCGGCTGCGGCCGAAGGAACACGGCAGCGGTAGCCTTCCTGCTGAGGTCCGGCGGGTGCGGCGGGCGCTGCGGGAGAGGCAAGTCGCCGTCAGGGGCGGGGTGCCGAAGTCGGCGACTGGAGCGGCAGAGGTCTAGAACGGCAGGTCGTCGTCAGGGGCGGGGGCGCCGAAGTCGGCGGCGGGGGCGGCAGGAGCGGCTGCGGCCGAAGGGTCACGGCGGCGGTAGCCTTCCTGCTGAGGGCCGGCGGGAGCTGCGGGAGCGGCAGGGGCCTGATACGAAGGGGACTGGTATGAGGGGGCCTGATAACCGCCCTGGGGCTGCTGGTAGCCGCCCTGGTAACCGCCCTGCAGAGGCGCGCCTTCGCCCTCGCGGCGGCCGAGAAGCTGGAGGTTGTCCGCGACTATCTCGGTGATATACTTCTTCTGGCCTTGCTGGTCGTTGTATGAACGGGTCCTGATGTGGCCTTCGATGTAAACCTGGCTGCCTTTGCGAATATATTTCTCAGACACGTCTGCAAGCTGTCTCCAGACGACGATGTTGTGCCACTCCGTATTCTCACGAAGCTCTCCGCTGCGGTCGCGGTAGCGGTCGGTGGTGGCGAGGGTAAACGTGGCGACTTTGGTGCTCTGCCCTGCCTGGGCTGCACCCTGATCAAGGTAACGTACTTCCGGGTCTCTTCCAACGTTACCGATAAGCATAACTTTATTCAACGATGGCATAATCCATAATTTTAATGTTCTCAAAGATATAACTTTTTTCGAAATAGTAGAAAAGTTTTTCTTACTTTTGTGGCGGAAAATACTATGGACGAGCTGCTGGACAAAATCAACTCCCCCGCCGACATCAAGAATATGGGGATAGAAGAGCTGAAGGTGCTGTGCGGAGAAATCCGAAGCTACCTTGTAGAGTGCTGTTCGGCCAACCCGGGACATCTCGCATCGAGCCTCGGCGCCGTGGAATTGATCGTCGGCTACCACTATGTGTTCAACAGCCCCGAAGACAAGATAGTATTCGACGTCGGACACCAGGCCTACGCCCACAAGATTATCACCGGCCGCCGGGAGGCTTTCCGGCAGAACCGCAAGAAGGACGGCCTGAGCGGTTTCCCGTCAAGGGCCGAAAGCGAATACGACAGCTTCGGCGCAGGCCATTCCTCGACCTCCGTGTCCGCAGCCCTCGGCCTTGCGGAAGCGGCGAAGCTGCAGGGCCGGAAAGACAAGGTCACTGCCCTGATAGGCGACGGAGCCCTGACGGGAGGCCTCGCGTTCGAAGGGCTCAACAACGCCGGCTCAAGCGGCGCCGACCTGCTCGTGATTCTCAACGACAACAACCAGTCCATCGACGGCAACCTCGGCGCCCTCCACAACCACCTCCTTACGCTGACCACCAGCATACGCTACAACCGCCTCAAGGACCAGGTCTGGCAGAGGCTCGGAGAGAGCCGCACCCGCGCGGCGATACAGAAATGGTTGCGCAAGGTGAAATCCTGGAGCGTGAGCCCCACCGGCGGCGACCTTTTCGAAGCCCTGGGATTCCGCTATTTCGGGCCCATCGACGGCAACGACATCTCCGCCGTGGTCCGCACCCTCCGCAAGCTTGCCAGCATAAGCGGCCCCCGGATACTGCACTGCTACACCGTGAAAGGCAAGGGCTACGCACCCGCCGAAGCCGACCCCGTGGTCTGGCACGCCCCCGGCAAGTTCGACCCGCAGACGGGCGAACGCAAGACCGCAGAGAGAAAGGTGGCGCGCTACCAGGACGTGTTCGGCAAGGTGCTCTGCGAGCTTGCCGAGAAAGACCCGCGCGTCGTGGGCATCACGCCTGCAATGGCTTCCGGATGCGGTATGACCGAATTCGCCCGCCGTTTCCCGCAGCGTTTCTTTGACGTGGGCATAGAAGAAGAGCACGCAGCCACGTTCTCCGCCGGGCTTGCCGCCGGAGGCCTGCGCCCGTTCTGCAACATCTACTCCTCGTTCTCGCAGCGCGCCTACGACCAGATCATCCACGACATCGCCCTGCAGCGGCTGCCGGTGGTGCTGTGCCTGGACCGTGCCGGCCTCGTGGGCGAAGACGGCGCCACGCACCAGGGAGCTTTCGACATCGCGGCCTACCGCAGCATTCCCAACGCCACCATCAGCGCCCCGCGCAACGAGCTGGAGCTTAAGCGGCTGATGTACACCGGGCTGCACAGCGACAGCGGACCTTTTATAATAAGGTACCCGCGAGGCGGCGGTGAAGGCGCTGCCTGGGAAGACGAGCCGTACGAGGACCTGCCCGTCGGCAAGGCCGAGCTCCTCAAGGACGGCAGCGAGGTGGCAGTAATCGGCGCCGGCCCCTTCGTCAACAGGGCGCTGGAAGCGGCTGCCGGCTTCGGGGATAAAGTGGCCGTGTACTACTTCCGTTTCATAAAGCCGCTGGACACGGAGGCCCTTGACGGAATCGCCGGACGCTTCTCCAAGATAGTCACAATAGAAGACGGCACGCTGGCGGGAGGCCTCTTCGGCGCCGTCAGCGAATACATAACCTCAAAGGGGAAAGGCACGCGTATAGTGCCCCTGGGCATAGGCGACAGCTTCGTGCCGCAGGCCTCCCAGGCCGAACAGAGAGCCGAATTCGGGCTCGACACAAAAAGCATCGAAAAAATCTTGCAAAAGTTTTTGGAGATTTGAAAATATTGAGTACCTTTGCAGTCCCTAATTAAAAAGGGACATTGACATACTGCCGATGTAGCTCAGATGGCCAGAGCGTGTGATTTGTAATCTCAAGGTCGTGGGTTCGATTCCCTCCATCGGCTCATCGCAGAATTGTATAAGGGCAAGTACCAGAGTGGCCAAATGGGGCAGACTGTAAATCTGCTGGCGCACGCCTACGGTGGTTCGAATCCATCCTTGCCCACGAAGCGGAAGAGAATACTTCCTCAGTTGCGGGGTTCGTATAACGGCTATTATGTCAGCCTTCCAAGCTGAAAATGGGAGTTCGATTCTCCTACCCCGCTCCAAAAAATGCCGATGTAGCTCAGGGGTAGAGCGCATCCTTGGTAAGGATGAGGTCATGAGTTCAAATCCCATCATCGGCTCCAAAAGCCGGAGAAATCCGGTTTATTTTTAGTAACAACTTTATACATAATATTATGGCAAAAGAAACATTCAAAAGGGACAAACCCCACGTCAACATCGGCACCATCGGCCACGTTGACCACGGCAAGACCACTCTTACCGCTGCTATTACCCAGGTTCTGGCAAAGCAGGGTCTGAGTGAGATCAAGTCATTCGACCAGATCGACAACGCTCCCGAGGAGAAGGAGCGTGGTATCACCATCAACACCGCTCACATCGAGTACCAGACCAAGAATCGTCACTATGCGCACGTCGATTGCCCTGGTCACGCCGACTATGTGAAGAATATGGTTACCGGTGCCGCCCAGATGGACGGTGCAATCCTCGTGGTTGCCGCTACTGACGGTCCTATGCCCCAGACCAACGAGCACGTGCTTCTCGCAAAGCAGGTGAACGTTCCTAAGATGGTCGTGTTCCTGAACAAGGTCGACCTCGTGGACGACGAAGAAATGCTCGACCTCGTCGAGATGGAAGTCCGCGACCTCCTCAACAAGTACGATTTCGATGGTGACAACGCCCCCGTCATCCGCGGTTCCGCACTCGGCGCCCTCAACGGCGAGCCTCAGTGGGAACAGAAAGTTCTCGAGCTTATGGACGCTGTCGATGAGTATATCCCCCTCCCTGTCCGTGAGAACGAGAAGCCGTTCCTGATGCCTATCGAGGACATCTTCTCCATCACCGGCCGTGGAACCGTCGTCACCGGACGTATCGAGACCGGTACCATCCACGTCAACGATCCCGCTGAGATTGTCGGTTTCAACGACAAGCCTAGGACCACCGTGGTCACCGGCGTCGAGATGTTCCGCAAGCTCCTCGATCAGGGTGAGGCAGGCGACAACGTGGGTCTGCTCCTCCGTGGTATCGACAAGAAGGAAGTCAAGCGTGGTGAGGTTATCGCCAAGCCCGGCTCCATCAAGCCTCATTCCCACTTCCTCGGACAGATCTACGTCCTGAAGAAGGAAGAAGGCGGTCGCCACACTCCTTTCCACAACAAGTATCGTCCCCAGTTCTTCATCCGTACACTCGATGTGACCGGTGAGATTACCCTCCCCGAAGGCGTTGAGATGGTTATGCCTGGTGACAACGTGGAAATCAACGTCCAGCTCATCACTCCCGTTGCTCTGAACGAAGGTCTTCGTTTCGCAATCCGTGAGGGTGGCCGTACAGTCGGTGCAGGTCAGGTTATCAAGATTCTTGACTAATACCGTAATAGCCTCAGCGGGCAGCCTATAAAAGGGCAGCCCGCTTTTTAGGGGAATAGAACAAGGGTAGTTCAGCGGTCTCCAAAACCGTCGATGTGGGTTCGAATCCTGCTTCCCCTGCCAATATCAAGGGTTACGACTTGATAATGTTTAACAGATGCCGCGTCCTCAGCTTCCATTTCACGGCATCCATTAAATGTAAAAATGAGAAAGTTAATCAACTACTGCAAAGAGTCCTTCGTGGAACTCACCAAGAAGACGACTTGGCCGACCTGGGAGAAGCTTCAGAGCTCCGCCCTTCTGGTTCTGGTCACTACAGTCATTCTTGCAGCCGTGCTCTGGGTCGTGGACTTCGCGTTCCAGAAGCTGATGACGCTAATCTACACTATCTAACATCTCGAACTCAATGGGCGAAATGAAATGGTACGTCCTGCGTACAGCAGGCGGAAAGGAGAAAAAGGCCAAGGAGTACCTCGAAAAAGAAATAGACCGCAACAATCTTCAGGATCAGGTCGGTCAGGTGCTCGTCCCGGTCAAAAAGGAAATTGTCACGAA
>ONLD01000084.1 GCA_900318565.1 uncultured Bacteroidales bacterium | reverse complement strand
CGAACTGAACGCTGCAAAAGAGCACGAACTCTTGTCCTCCAATATGTACCAGTACAACAAAGGACTTCAGGAGGGAATGGAAAAAGGTATCAAGCAGGGTATCGAGAAAGGGATGGAAAAAGAGCGCCTGTCCAACGCCAGGAAGTTCAAGGCTCTCGGCGTAGATCCTGACATCATCTGCGAGGCTACTGGCTTGTCGGCGGAGCAAGTCGCTGATCTGTAGATTCTTCGGCCTTTGGCCTCAGAATGACATTCGAAGGCATCGGCCCCAGGCGTATTGCGCCGTGAGGCCGATGTTTTCATTCCCAATATCCTGCTGAAACTATAGAACGTGAGAGGGCCTGGCCAATCTTCTCCCGAATCCTTTAGAATCTGTAAGAACTGGAGACATCGCGGCTGATTCTCTCCCGCTTCGTCACTCATCCAGCCTGGAAAGTTGGCAGACCCGTAGCCAGGGAGGTCTACCAGGCAGCCGAAACATTGATGAGGAAGCGGTCGATGATTTAGGCGTTCAAGGTCTTCGTTTATCGTGAGGGACCTTGAACGGCGAATCATAGTCCGGCGGCGTTGAGGGGTGAATACGGTGTTCATAATCTCCCGGGCCAAAAGGAGATCTTGAACACTTGATGTGATTCGCGATATATATGACGGACATTCAGATAATTGAGAACCGCTCGGCTCCATTAAAACCGGACAGCATTACTTCCGTGGGCGCGGGCAATACACTCTATAAAATATTGTTAGTGATTTCCGATGAGAAACTCTTAAATTAGCGTATATTTGCATACTATGATAGTAAGAGACATTGTATCCGCGATCGAGAGCGCGGCGCCTTTGCGCCTGCAAGATGATTTCGATAATTCCGGCCTTCAGGTCGGTTTTCCGGGTGCGGAAGTTAAGAAAGTTCTTGTGTGCCTGGACGTTACTGAAGCCGTGGTCGATGAGGCCGCGAAGAAGGGTTGCGATATGATAGTGTCGCATCATCCGCTGCTTTTCCACGCCCTGAAGCAAGTGAGTGACAGTACTTACCAGCAGAGGTGCGTGTGCAACGCTCTCTCTAAGGGCATTGCCATTTATTCGGCCCATACCAGCCTGGACAACGCCCGCGAAGGGGTCAATTTCGAGATGGCGCGCCGCATCGGCCTGCTGGATCTCGAGTGGCTTCTGCCCAAGGATGGTGAGGATGCCGGCTCGGGAGTAATAGGTGTGCTCCCTGAACCGGAGACGGACAGGGCTTTTCTCTCCCGCCTGCAAGACACTTTCCTTGTGCGGGATCTTCGCCATTCCGAATGCAGCGGCCGTATGATTCAGAAGGTCGCTCTCTGCGGAGGAGCCGGCGCTTTCCTGATGCGTGACGCCATACGCAAGAGAGCCGATTGCTTCATCACGGGAGAATTCCACTACCACGACTTTTTCGAAAATGACGGAATGCTGCTTGCCGAGCTCGGCCACTACGAAAGCGAGCAGTACACCATAGACCTGCTCGCCGGCCTGCTGAAGGAGCGCTTCCCGGGTCTTGACGTGCAGCTTACTTCGTTGAATACCAACCCAATACACAACCTTATATGATACCTGACAAATACCGTGAAAACCTTGTTATCCCCAGTTATTTCATCGACAACTCATACCGGCTGCGTCCGTCTTCGTTCTTCGACATAGCCCAGCAACTAGCCGTCCTCGGAGCGACACAGCTGGGCGCTTCCGATTTTGTCCTGCACGAAAGGGGCCTTGGATGGATACTCGTACGCAACGCTTTCCACTTCGACCGTCTGCCTCGCCTGCTGGAAAAAGTGCAGCTAGAGACCTGGCACAGCGGTGTCAAAGGCCCTTACTACACAAGGGATTACCGCGTCCTGGACGAGGGCGGGGAGACGCTCGTCCGCGCCACCAGCGCCTGGGTGCTGATGGATATTAAATCCCGCGTCATCGTGAAGCCTGAGGCTATTATGGACATTTATCCTACGGAGCCTCAGTGCTCCGGGCGCGCCCTGCAGTCCGATGCCCCCAAGCTACTGTTCCCGAGGGAGGCTGTAAAGGAAGATGCCGGAGTGCACATTGTCAGATACACTGATATTGATTATAACTTCCACGCCAACAACGCGAAATACCCTGCCTGGGCTATGGACTGCCTGCCGGAAGAAATCACGACCACCAAGACGGTAACGGATTTCTTTATCAACTACAACCGCGAGGTCGGGCTCGGGGACGAGGTGCAGCTGGTCCGTGCCCAGAGCCCGGAAGGCACTTGGTATGTCGAGGGCCTGTGTGAGGGCCTTCAGAGCTTTATCTGCAAGATAGTGCTGGATTAGCGCTTATAGTCCCACTCGGCCATAATGCTGTAAGGGATGCCTTTCAGGACTTCTTTCTTGCCATAGTACAGGAAGTACCTGCCCTTGCCGGTGGCGGGGTCGGTTACGATTTCCTTTGCGCCTACCGTGGTTGCGCAGCGCACGGTCACGTACCATAGCCCCTTCTCGAGCGGACCGGTGACGAGTGTGTTGTTGCCGCCAGAGGAGTTTGTGGATGAATAGTCGGGATCCGCGTCCGGGAAGGCGAAGCTGTCCCGCTTGAGATAGACTTCGAGGTCATAATCGCCTGACCAGCCGACTGTTATGCGGAGGCTTCCGACGTCTTCAGCAGGACACAGCACGAAGTGGTGGCACTGCAGGTCGCCTATGCCGGGGTTAATCGGGGTAAGGTCTCCGTTGACCAGCACTTCTTTGACTTTCGCTATCCCGGCTCCGTCCCACGCGTAGCGGAACATTGACGCGGTGAGGTCTAAAATGTCGCCGGACGGGGCGTCCTCGGGGTGGGACCCGGTGACGACAAGCCTGCCGGATTCTGCCGATGCTTTGTATGCCCAGACTGAGGGCTGGTCATAATAATTCTCATTCTTGGAATTCCTGCCTGCCTCATCTTTGAAAAGTGCGATTACTTCCGTGCCTTCCGGGGCGCGGCGGGTGTCCATAAAGCCGCCTCCGTTGTGCCGTATCCCCTTGACCAGCGTGCCTTTGGACGGTCCGTAGTACTTGGAAAAGATGTCACTCTCAATCAGCATATCGATGCTGGAATTGCCGACGTCGGTCGAAATCATATTGCCGCCTTTCCAGATGTCGAAGTAATTCCGCCCGCGTCCGTTGGCATAAGCCCCGGAGAGAAATGCACCGGCGCAGGAGCCGACGAAGCAGCCTCCTTTTTCATAGAATGTGCGTACACGGGAGCGCCCGCTCTGCCCCAGCGTGGAGCCGTGCGGGTTGGAATGACCTCCGAATGCGAAGAAAAGCCGGAAGCGCGGCTCTCCGTCAGGGTAGAGCAGTACTCCGTTGGGGTCATCGGCTGTGCCTGAGATGATTTCGGTCTGGAGCTTGAGGTCACTGGTCGTGAAGCCATCCCCGACATCATCGACGGTGGAAAGAAAGTACTCTGCGTCAGTCAGCCCGGCCTTCTGCAGCGCGTAGGGGAGACGTCCGTTGATTACGACTCCGCTTTCCTTGATTCCGGGATTGAGTTCGCAGCCCCCGTCCAGAAAGATGTCTTTATAAAAGGCGGTGTTCTGCACGTCGGTGCGCACTTGCGCGAGGATTTCCTCTTCGGAGAGCTCTTCAATGGGCTCCGGTATTGTTTCCTTTCCGCAGGAAATGGTGAGGGCGGCGATGGCCGTCAGCAATATGAATGACGGGTATTTGGACATATCAGCCTCAAAGATAAGAAAATTATAGCAACTTTATAGCTATGTGCGCGCAGGCTTCGGCGTCGGCAAGGGCGTTGTGATGGCGGGTAAGGTCGAAGCCGCAGGCGGCGGCGACGGTCTGCAGCTGGTGGTTGGGCAGGGCGTGGCCGAAATGCCTGCGGGAAGCTTGCAGCGTGTCGTAAAAGACATAGTCCGGATAGTCCATCTGGTACACTCGGTGTGCGGCTTTAAGGCACCCCTCGTCGAAGCGGGCGTTGTGCGCCACCAGTGGCAGGCCTTCTATGCGCGGGGCAATCTGTTCCCAGACGTACGGGAAGACGGGAGCATCCCAGGTGTCCTCTTCGCTTAGCCCGTGCACCCTCCGGCAGAACCACTGATAGTACTCCGGCTCCGGATGTATCAGCGAGTAGAACGAATCCACTATCTCCCCTCCGCGCACAATCACCACCCCCACGCTGCCCACGCTGCTCGGCTGCTCGTTCGCCGTCTCGAAATCTATGGCTGCGAAATCAGTCATAAGAACTGCTCATAGTCAAAAAACTGCTTACTCCTTATTCTTAGTATCGATGCAGATGGTCACAGGACCGTCATTCACGAGGGCGACTTTCATATCTGCTCCGAATTCTCCCGTGCCGACCGGGCGGCCGATGGCAGAAGACAGGGCGACGCAGAAGCGTTCGTACAGCGGAACTGCCAACTCGTGGCCGGCGGCTCCGATATACGAAGGCCGGTTACCCTTCTTGGTGGAAGCCATAAGGGTGAACTGGCTTACCACCAGCGCCTCCAGGCCCATATCCACGACGCTGCGGTTCATTACCCCGGCATCGTCATTGAAAATGCGCAGCCCGGCTATCTTCTTCACGAGAAAGTCAATGTCTTCCTGGCCATCTTCGTGCCCCACGCCTAAAAGAATCATCAAGCCGGGGCCGATGGAAGACTTAATCTGTCCGCCTATGGTCACCGATGCACAGGATACTCTTTGAATTACTGCCCGCATTATTATCTCACCACTTGCGTGAATTCCGGAGCCTGTCCGTCAAGGGCGTTGACATACACTTTGAACTCGCGGCCAGGCTGCTGGGGGAGGCCTTCACGAGGCAGGTCGACAGCGGTAAACTGGTATTCGGTGCCGCCGGGAATGGCACGGGCACTTGCCTCCGTAGCCTTTGCGTGGAGCATCGGATAATTGCCCACGGCGGCGTCGAACACTGCCGATTCCTCCTCGCTGACGGCGTGCGGGGCGGGGAAGTCGTCGAGCGGCGTATATTCACCGTCAATGAAGCCTCCGGCCTTAAGGAAACGGTCGATTTCCTGCGGCGCCGCTGCGATCCTGGCTGCGCGCACGCCATATCCGGGAAGAATCTCAGCATCGGGGAACTTGGCGGCAAGGTCCCTGGAACTGGATGCCAGCCCGCCGCTGCCGAAGGTGCAGAAGGGGACAACCTTCTTCCCGTTCAGGTCGATGCCCTCCAGCAACGATGCGACCGGAAGAGCGTAGGTGCCGAACCACACGGGGTAGCCCAGAAATATGATATCGTAGTCGGCAATGTCGCTCGAGAGGGGCTGGACCTTTGGCAGGATCCCAAGCTCCCGCTCCCTGCGACTGCGCTCCACGACGTCCTGATACGTGCCGCCGTAAGGCTCTACCGGCAGAATCTCTTCGCTGTCGGCTCCGAGCCTGGCTGTGAACTCCTCCGCAACAGCCTTCGTATTGGAAGATTGTGAATAATAAAGTACCAGCACTTTAGGTGCCTTTGCCTTCGGACCGCAGGATGCGGCGGCGAAGAGCACTGTCACAAGCGGCAGCAGCCATTTGAGAATCTTGGTCATAGAATCGTTTGTCTTCTTCTTCGTAAAGGTAATTATTTTTTTAGAAACTACACAGTTCCGGCCCCCTCCTGTTGCCGTGGCTGCCAATCTTCAGGCCCTGGAACGCCCTTCGCTGGCCCGAAGGAGCAGGAAAACTGCCAACCCGGCCCGGGAACGCTCTTTGCAGGCCCGGAGACGCAGAAGAGCTGCCCATCTGGCTCGGAAAAGCCGATCTTGGGCCCGCGAGCGCGATGAACCCTCCGTTCTGGCCCGGAAAAGTCGACCTTGGGCCCGCAAATAGATTTAGCCCGGGGTATGGGGCTATTGCAAAATGACGGCTTCGCTTTGTGGATGTTGCAGGATCCAGGAGTGCACCCTTGTCTGATTCAGCATTTTTGCGGTAACAACGAGTTGACGAAGGATGCTTCGAGGCGCAGCATTCTTTGTATCTGTTTATTGCCGGCATTATACTCATTGTGCAACAGCAGTGCAAGTTCACTTTTAGCCGCCACCGGCAGTAACGAAGGCTTCTGGCCGTCATATTTGTCTTTGCAAATCGTCAGAACCACACTGAAAAGTTCATCGTCAGTATAGAAAACCTGCTCGCCAAGCTCTTTAGCGATATCTTTTTGCGACTCGATATTTCGGGAGATTTCCCTGAAATAGTGCGATGCACAGCGGAATAATCCTTCTCCGAATGAAATGCTACAGAAGCTCATTGGACAAGCGAAGCCGTCCACTGTCTTGATTGGTTCATTAAGTACATCGGAGTCGTGGCTATGAATGATTGCGCGCCTTTCCGCTTTCGACAGGAACGAACGGGATTCACGAAACCGTGATTCTGCGAAATAGTTGAAATAATAAGCATTAGCGCCCCACGGATAAGTAAAAGGCGTAGAGTCAGGATTGACAACATATCCGTTTCTATTGTTATATGTGATTACATTACGCAAATCTTGAAGGGAGCATAGTTCCCTCAGCTTTCCTTCGAACTGCGATAAATCCGCGTAAAGTCCCCGGCTTCTCAAATACTTGCCAAGATAGCGTTTAAGCAACCTGAACAGGCGCAGCACCCCTTCGCGGGGCCCCGACAGAGTCAGATGCAGGTGATTGTTCATAATCTGGAATGTGATAATCTTGACTTCTGACACAAGGCGGGAACAAATAGCCAGGATATTCATTCCTGCGATAAAAGACTCCTTGTCCGGGAAAATGATTTGATGATTTTCCGGCGTCCACAAGTGCCAATATGGCCCAGATTGGTTGAAGGTTAGAGAGCACCGGCTCTCCATATCGAAAAAAGTTTTCATAATTTAAGCAGCGCGGGAATTGGCCCGCTATGCAAATATATAAAAAAAGTTTGTATGCTGCTCGTCCAAGTCTTTAAAACAGGATTCTTTGGCCGGAATCAGTGAAAAACCTGCTATCCTGGCTCGAAAATGCCCTTTGCGGGCCGGAAGACGCGGGAAAGCTGCCAATCGGGCCTGGGAACGCCCTTTGCGGGCCGGAAGGAGCGGGGAAGCTGCCAACCCGGCCTGGGAACGCCCTTTGCGGGCCGGAAGGAGCGGGGAAGCTGCCAATCGGGCCCTGGAACGCCCTTTGCGGGCCGGAAGGAGCGGGGAAGCTGCCAATCGGGCCCTGGAACGCCCTTTGCGGGCCGGAAGGAGCGGGGAAGCTGCCAATCG
>ONLD01000083.1 GCA_900318565.1 uncultured Bacteroidales bacterium | reverse complement strand
CTGAGCTACCTGGAAGTGACGGTGACCGGTCCCAACAAGGACCTGCACAGCGGCCACTACGGCGGAGCCGTGGCAAACCCCATCCAGGTGCTCTGCGAGATGATTTCCGGCCTCATCGACGCCGACGGGCGCATCACCGTGCCGGGCTTCTACGACAAAGTGGTTGAGCTTTCGAAGGCCGAGCGGCGTATGCTCTCCCGCGCGCCGTTCGACTTGAAAGAATACAAGGAATTCCTGGACATACGCGAAGTCCGCGGCGAGAAGGGCTACACCACCCTTGAGCGCACGGGGATACGTCCCTGCCTCGACGTGTGCGGCATCTGGGGCGGTTACACGGGCGAAGGCGCCAAGACAGTGCTGCCCAGTACGGCCCACGCCAAGATTTCAATGCGTCTTGTACCGGACCAGCGCAGTGCTGAAATCACCAAACTCTTCGAGAAGCACTTCAAGGCCATAGCGCCCAGGACCGTCCGGGTGGATGTCAAGCCCTGCGAGGGCGGCGACGGCTTCCTGATTCCGATCAGCAGCAGCGCCTACAAGGCCGCGAGCCGCGCCATTGCCGAGGTCTATGGAGTGGAGCCCGTGCCTTCGAGAGGCGGCGGCAGCATAGCCGTGCTCGCCGAGGTGCAGAAGATTCTTGGCATAGACCCGCTCCTTATGGGTTTCGGTCTCGAGCGCGACACCATCCACTCCCCCAACGAGAGTTACCTGCTCAAACAGTTCTTCGGGGGTATGGAGAGCATTGCGCTGTTCTATAAGTATTGGGAATAGAAGAATTCAACATAATAAAACAATGAAAAAAATTATCATTCTTGCAAGCGTTGCCTTGTTGTTTGCTTCCTGTAGCCAGGAGGCTTCCAAGCCGTACGCCAACAGGGCCGAGGCCATCGCCGCCCAGATTCACAATCCCGATTCCAAATACGTGGTAGTGGCCTGCCACCGCGGTGACTGGCGCAATTTCCCCGAGAACTCCATTCCCGCCATCGAAAGCATCATCCGTATGGGGGCCGACATTATGGAGCTCGACCTCAAAATGACCAAGGACTCCGTGCTGGTGCTCAGCCACGACGGCACCGTAACCCGCTGTACCAATTTCAGTTCCGTATTCAAGAACGAGCCCGGCAAGAGCGCCCGCGTCAAGGACCTCACCCTTGAGGAAATCAAACGCCTGAGTCTCAAGAGGGCCCACAACGTCGCCATAGACACCCTCCATATGCCCACGCTCCGCGAAGCCCTGCTCTGCTGCAAGGACCGCATCTGCGTCAACGTGGACCAGGGATATGAATTCTACGACGAAGTTCTCGCCATCACTGAAGAACTCGGTGTCACCGACCAGATTCTCATCAAGGGCAAAAAGCCCATCGACGTCGTGGCCGCGCACGAAGCCAAGTACCCCCACAATATGATGTATATGCCCATCGTGGACATCCAGAGGCCCTCGGGAATCGAACTCTTCAACTCCTACCTCGAGCAGGGCGTAGTGCCCCTGGCCTACGAAGTCTGCTGGCAGAACAATAATGACGCAGCTTTCGATGACGCCTGCCGCAAAATCCTCGACCAGGGTTCCAAGATTTGGGTAAACACCATCTGGGCGAGCCTCTGCGGCGGTTACGGCAACGATGACGACGCCGCCTACGTGGCAGCGGACCCGGGCGACGTGTACCAGCAGTACCTTGACAAGGGCGTCTCTATGATCCAGACCGACCGTCCCGAACTGCTCATCGGCTGGCTTACCAAGAAAGGTCGTCATACTTTATAAACTATGAAGATACTGGATTTCTACAGAATCAGTCCTCCGTCAGCCGGTAAAATAGCGCCTGACAAGGTCCAGAAGGTCTATAAGCGCCAGAGGATGCAGACCTTCCTCGCCGCTACCTTCGGATACGCGCTCTACTACGTATGCCGCCTGTCAATGGGCGTGATGAAGCAGCCCATCATCGATGCCGGCCTGCTCAACGCCACCCAGCTCGGCATCGTGGGCGCCTGTCTGTATTGGACCTACGCAGTCGGGAAACTGGTCAACGGTTTCCTTGCCGACAGCGCCAACATCAAGCGCTTTATGGCCACCGGCATCATCATTTCGGTCGGGATGAACTTCATTATGGGCGTACTCGGAGTGGGCGCGCTCAACGGCACGATAGCCAATTCCGTGCTGTTCATCTCCTTCTGCGTGTTCTGGGCAATCAACGGGTTCGCCCAGTCGATGGGCGCCCCGGCTAGCATCGTGAGCCTCTCACGCTGGTTCCCGCTCAAATCAAGAGGCACCTATTACGGCATTTTCAGCGCTTCTCACAACATCGGCGAAGGCCTTTCCTTCATATTCGTAGGCTCCATCGTGGCTGCGTTCGGATGGAAGTGGGGCTTCTTCGGCGCCGCTCTGGCCGGCCTGATCGGATTCATACTGGTGCTGCTCTGCTTCCACGACAACCCCGACAGCAAGGGACTTCCGCCCATAGAGGTGCTCTCCGGCGAAAAGACGCAGGAAGAATATGACGCCACCTTCGAGGCCGAAGCCATTGCCGCGAGAGGCGCGCAGGCGGCCCGGCGGCTGGAGACGAAGCGTATGCAGAAGGCCGTCATCAAGAACCCTGGCGTCTGGATTCTGGCGCTCTCCAGCGCCTTTATGTATATGAGCCGCTACGCAATCAACGAATGGGGCACTATCTTCCTCCAGGAAGCCAAGGGCTACGACCTGGCTGGAGCCGCCGCCATAATAGGCGTAAACCCGGTTTTCGGCATCATCGGCACAGTGGTTTCGGGATGGCTGTCGGATGTCATCTTCAAGGGAGACCGCAAGTATCCCGCTTTCGTAGCAGGTCTGCTCGAAGCCATAGCGCTGACGCTGTTCCTCTTCGGGGGTCCCGCAAAATGGGTCAACATCCTTTCAATGGTCCTCTTCGGCATCGCCATCGGCGTGCTTATCAGCTTCCTCGGCGGCCTGATGGCGGTTGACCTCGTCCCCCGCAAGGCCAGCGGCGCCGCCCTCGGCATCGTGGGTATCGCATCCTACGCCGCCGCCGGCCTGCAGAACATCGTGACAGGCCTGCTTCTCGACAACAACATCGTCGGAGGCGTCCACGACTTCACCTATGTCAGCTGGTTCTGGCTCGGATCCGCCGTGATTTCCTTCCTGCTCCCTATCCTCAACTGGAAGCGCAAGAAGCAGGAAATCTAAAAAAATGGCTGGCCCCGACGGACCAGCCATTTTCAGTTGCAGGAGCAATTAAAGTTCGCGGAATTTCTCGGAAGTGATCTTCTTGTCCTTGATGGTGATGGTCTCCTTAATCTTGTCGAGCACCTTGCGGTCCTCAACCTGCTCGTGGAGCCTCTCCAGCTGGCGGCGGTCCTTCATAATGTTGCCGACGGCTTCGGTAATCATATCCTCGGGCACATTGCCTATGCCATACATAGCATACTGATAGGTCACGTAAGCCTTGGCGGCCTCATAGAGATCTTCGTGCTCCACCTTGAAGCCGAACTTCTCCATAAGGGTGCCGCGAACGAGCTGCCACTTGAAGTCCTCGATGAATCCGGGGAAATCCTTCTCGATATCCTCAGCGGTAATCTTGCCCTGGTTGGCGGCAAGCAGCCAGCGCTTCAGGAATGCTTCGGGGAGGGTCAGGCCAGCCTTCTGCACATAGAAGTCGCGGATGTCCTTGGTGAGGCGCCATTCGGCCTCCTGACGGTGCTCTTCCTTAAGACGCTCGGTCACGTCCTTCTCGATTTCCTCGTCGCTCTTGGCTTCTTCCTTGCGATCCTCGTAATACTTCTTGATATTCTCGATCATCGCGGACTTCTCCTTCGCGGTGGAAGAAATGACATACTTGTTCACGGTATCACCGGCCTCGACCTCTATCTTCACCTCGGGCGAAAGGGCGGCGTCGAAGATGAAGGTGAAGGAGTTGCCCTCGACCCACTCTACCTCGGGCTGGTTCTCGCTTCCGAGAGGCTCGCCCAGCAGGTGCAGCTTCTGCTCATTGATATAATTGTCAAGAGAAGTGGTAATCACATCGTTGACAGCATCCACCAGAGCCTGCTCACCATACACCCTCTTGATCAGGGATGCGGGTACCATTCCCTTACGGAATCCCTTGAATTCGGCCGTACGCCTGCGCTCCGCCAGTTTCTTCCTTACAGCTTCCTGATAGTCTTCAGGAGCAATCTCCAGGGTCAGCTCGAGATTGAGATCGTCAATTTGTTTTTTTGTCAGATTCATAATTAGTTATTTGAAGTTTAAAAATTTTTTCCTCGTATTGGGATACACCACGCGGCCGTGGTGCATCTGCGCCAGATACTGCTTGATGGACTCCTTGAGCAGGCCGAGTTCCTTGATTGAAATATCGGCATTCTCGAACTGTCCCTGGTCCATCTTGCCCTGCACTATTTTCTCCACAAACACGCTGCAGGCCTCAGGCGAATAGTCGCTGAGGGTCCTGGACGCGGCCTCGATGCTGTCGCAGAGCATAAGGATTATCTGTTCTTTCGTCGTGGGCGCGGGACCCGGATACACGAAGTGCCCGCGCTGCGAGGGATCTCCCTTCGCGGTAATGTATTTTCCCCAGAAATAGCCGGTGAGAGTGGTGCCGTGGTGCGTGCGTATAAAGTCCACTACAACGCTGGGAAGGCGGTGTTTGCGGGCCATCTCCACGCCGTCGGCGACGTGCCGGATGATGTCTTCTGCACTCTGCTCGGGGCTGAGGCCGCTGTGGTATTTCTCCTCTTCGGTCTTGTTGAGCAGCGACTCGTTCTCGACGAAGCACTGGGGGTTGTTCATCTTGCCGATGTCGTGGTATAGGGCTCCGACGCGCAGCAGCAGAGGATTTGCATCGATTGCGCGCGCAGCGGCGTCGGCCATATTCATCACCTGCAGCGAATGCTGGAATGTGCCGGGAGCCTTCTGCTCGAGCTCACGCAGCAGCGAACTCGAAGTATCGGCAAGCTCCGCGAGACGGGAATTCGATACCAGGTTGAAGAGCTTCTCGAACAGGTAGATAAGAGGATATCCGAACACTGCAAGCAGCGAAGCCGCAAGGAAATGCAGCAGGTCGCTGAGGTACAGGCCGCCGGCAGCCCCGGTGAGGCGGAACGCCATATAAGCCAAGGCCATAGCCAGGAAATTGATGAGCGCCAGCAGGAACTGCTTCCAGCCCTTCACCAGATAACGCGAAGCGTAAATCGACACCATACCGCCTGTCAGGAACACCGTGAAGAGCAACGCTCCCCTGTCGGCATACACGAGCAGCGGCAAAAGCGAAATCATATACACCGGCACGATAACGCGGGCACGCACGAAGGCCTGCAGGTAGAGGGCGGACAGCGTGAGCGGGGCCCAGAACAGCAGGCTGGCATTGAAACGCGCCAGAAGCACGATCAGCACGACCGTCAGCGAGAACACGAACAGGAGGTAGAAATACCTGTTGTCTTCCAGAAAACTCTTTCCGCAGAAAATGATGGCCAGGAAGTACAGGCCGGCCAGCAGCAAGGCGAACAGCAAGTTGCCGAGCAGATTCAGATAAGACGGTCCGCTCGAGCCGACATTGGCCTCATATTCTTTCTTGTAGGAATCCAGGATACGGGCGATATCAGCAGTCACGATCTCCCCGTTGGAGACTATAAGCTGCCCGGCGGACACGAAACCCAGCGTAGGCGAAATGTTGCGGGCCTTTTCTGCGCTCACGGCCTCCGTAATCTGCGCGTCGTAGAAGAGGTTGGGCACTATGAGCCCGTAGGCGGAAGAAGCCAGCAGGAGCGAATCCACAGACTTAGAGTCAGTGGTTTTCTGCACTTCATCAAGCAACTGCGCCCGCGCCTCCGAAAGGCAGGTCACCTCCCCTGAAGGCACCCTCGCAGCACGCTTGTCTCTCTGGATATATATCACTTCGCTGCCGCGCGGCAGAGCATCGTCCGCCACGACTCCCTTATCCATTATCTCGCCTATGGAAGCCACGACCGCAGGGCCGAGCTCCCCGAGATTCAGGGCAGCGGCCTGCTTGAGGGCGTTCTTGGTAATGCTTTCCGAGTAATTGTAATATGGCACGTGGACATCCGACGCCTTCTCCCTTTCGGCAAGCATTTCCTCTGAAGTCTTGAGTATAGGGAAATCGAAGGGCGCATAGAGGGTCTCATAATCCCAGGTGCCGCCTTTCTTATACTCGTAGCCGAGTTTTGCGGCACGAGGAGAAATGGCGGCAATCACCACTGCGAAAAGCAGCAGCGGCAGGACCCTATTTAAACGGACTGTCAGCTTCACGTGCTATATATTTATATGTAAGTTTGTCGGTCAGACGGGGGAAGAGGCGGTGCGCCCACACCGTGGCCTTGCCAAGGCCGGTCAGTATCATCTGGGAGCGGCGGGCGGCAAGTCCGCGGGCAAGGTGGCGGGCACATTCCTCGGCACTCATCAGCTTGTCCTCATCCAGCGGCGTCTCCCCCTGTGCGCTGCCGTCGGCCGTAAGGGCGGCGTTGCGCACGTTGGAAGAAGTATAGCCGGGAGCGAACACGAGTACGCCGAGACCGTCCTTGAGGTGCTCGATGCGGAGCGTGTCGAGGAATCCGCGGATGGCATACTTGGAGGAGCTGTAGCCGGTACGGGCGGGCAGGGCTGAATAGCCGGCTATGCTTATCACGCCGACCACCTGGCCCTTGCGCTCCAGCAGCCAAGGAAGCGCATACTTGGTACAATTGACTGTGCCCCAGAAGTTTACATCCATAAGGCGCCTGATGACCGAAAGGTCCAGGTCCTTGAACATAGCACGCATCGACAGGCCGGCGTTGTTGACCAGGATATCAATGCCGCCGAAGCGCTGCACCGTCTGCTCCACAAGGGACTTGCAGTCCTCCTCGGAGCTGACGTCGCACTTGACGCAGAGCACCCTGCCCTCGGGGGCCACTGACGGGGCAAGCTCGCAGAGCTTGTCGTACGAACGGGCAGCCATCACCACGCGGGCGCCCAGCGAACCGAAGAGCCGCGCACTCGCGAGCCCGATACCCGAACTGGCACCGGTTACGATGATGACCTTATCCTTGAAATATGCCTCTTTCACAATAAATTATTTGAGGGTCATCGCGGCGATGTCGTCGCCGTCGTACTTGCCGGCGTCGAGCTTGGCCTTGATCTCCTTGAAAGCGTTCAGGGTGTAATTCACGTCCTCCATAGTATGGGCGGCCGTCGAAACGATGCGGAAGATAATCATACCCTTGGGTATCACGGGATAGATGACCATAGAGCAGAAAATCTTGTAATTCTCGCGCAGGTCCTTGGCTATCTTGGTGGCCTGGGCGATTCCGCCGCCGTCAATGTGGATGGGAGTGACGCAGGCCTCGGCCTCGCCGATATCGAAGCCCTGCTCGCGGAAGCCCTTCTG
>ONLD01000080.1 GCA_900318565.1 uncultured Bacteroidales bacterium | reverse complement strand
TCAATTGAGGTCTTTTTCATGTGTGCAAAGTTATAACTTTACACGGAATCAGACACTTAAAAAAGACCTCTTTCCCACGGAAATTATCCGGTGAGCCCAAAACAGACCGGACGATTTCTTGTAATGCGCTAGAACTCATTTATTTATATTTCACGGGGTCTGTCCCATCCCGAAAAGTGTTAACCAAAAAAGAGTAAACTTATTATGACTGACTGTCAGTGATACAGGCTGCGGATGCAAGCAACGAGCAGGGCGGTGGTAGGTTCGCTGGTCCAAGCGGCCGGCGTTAGGGGGAGGTTCGTTGTGAGGCAGTGATGGATCTGGTGGAGCAGCAAATGGATGGCCGTGCGATGGTAGGGTCGCAGGTCTATGCGGCCGGCGTTAGTGAGAGGTTCGTTGAGAGGCAGCAGCGGTCCGTGTGGCGATGAGATGGTCGGGGTGGCGGTCCGGGGTTTAATGCTTTCGAGGTGCGATGGTTCAGCGGACTTGTTTCGGGGCGTAATTATCTTTATATTGTGGCGTTATTTGCTTTGGTATGGTATTGTTTGAATGTTGTTGTCAGTGTCTGCAGGATGTTGAAGGCGCTATTAGAGGAGGGGCCGGGAGGATTGAGTTGTGCTCCGATCTTGCAGAGGGTGGCGTGACACCTGATGAAGCGCTTATCGTCGAGGCACTGTCGGCTTGCCGCGGAGCAGAGGAGGTAAGTCCGGAGGCTCAAGAAGTTTGCAGCGGAACAGGAGCGGTAAGTCCGGAGGCTCAAGTAGTTTTAAGCGGGGAGGTGCCGGTGAATGTTCTTGTAAGGCCGCGGGCGGGGGATTTTGTCTATTCGGAGGATGAGGCCGGGCTGATGATGGAGCAGATATGCACTTGTAAGCGTTTGGGGGTCAACGGGGTAGTTATCGGAGCATTGACAAGGGAGGGCGATATCGACTTGCCGCTGATGCGTCGTCTGGTCGATGCGGCGCGTCCTCTCGAGGTGACTTTCCACCGGGCGTTCGACGAATGCCGTAATCCTGCCGTCGCTCTCGAGGATGTCATTTCCCTTGGGTGCGAGCGGCTGCTGACCTCCGGATGCGCCCCTTCTGCAGAAGAGGGGAAGGAACTGCTTGCGCAGCTGATGCGTCAGGCGGCAGGGCGTATCATCATTATGCCAGGGGCCGGAATCAAGCCCGGCAATGCCGCTGCAATTGCTGCCGCTGTGCAAACTACTGAATACCACGGCTCGGCCCACGGCGCCTCCGGATTCACCGACAGTGAAGCCGTAAAACAAATCCGGACATCACTTCAAAGCGTGATATCCGGATAGCTCGCAAGCGGTAGCAACTAGTTTACCGTCGCTTAGTATTATTTCCCGAAGCCGACTGACACAAAGGTCAGAACCTCAGGCAGCGCAGTGCGCCAGTATTCTTGCTGGTGCGTACCTTCGCGGACGCGGAGCTGTGCGCAGGGGAAATCCAGCGCCTTCATCACGCGCCAGAGGTCGATGCTGCCGTCAAGCAGATAGTCGTCGTCGCCGCAGTCGATGTACCAGCGAATCTCGGAAACGGCCTGCTGCTTGGCCTTGTCGGCAGTCTGCAGATACTTAGGCACGTCGTTCGCCTCGACCAGCCTCACATACTCGTCCATCTGCTCGCGTCCTGCGTAAGAGGCCTTCGGGCTGCCTTCAAGGCGCCCGCTCAGAGGACACGCGGAACTGAAGTACTCAGGCCGGTGCATCGCAAAGAGTGCGGTCCCGTGGCCGCCCATAGACAGGCCTGCAACGGCCCTGTGGGCGCGGTCGGATACAATCCGATAGCGGCTCTCGATGCTGGGCAGGAACTCGTCGAAGAAGAAATCCTCATATCTCCAGTCCGAGAAGTTGAAGTAGCCCATATGCATCCCGGCGTGGTCCGGATCCTCCCCGGAGGCATCCGGCATCACGATGATCATAGGCACGCTGAAGCCGGAAGAAATCCGCCAGTCGGCGATGGTCTTCATATTGTAGCTCTTCGTCCAGGTGTTGCAGGTGCCCTTGGCGCCGTGCAGCAGGTAGAGCACCGGATACCTCCGCTCGGGGTCGAGGTCGTATCCGTCCGGCAGGTACACGTTGTACTTCTTCTCCGTGCCCAGAATCTTGCTGCTGACGCTCCCGCTCTCCACGCGGCTGCCCTTCACTACGAGGTCGGAGTACACGGGATAGTGGTCCGAAATGAACTTCTTGCCCGCGTAGCTCTTGGTGACCACCTTGAAGCAGAGGCTGCGCTCGAATCCGCTGTAGTATATGTAATCCAGGGGCCTGAGCGTCTTCTTGTCCTTTTGGCTGTCTCCCAGCTTCGGCGCTCCGGACGAGAGGCCGTATTTGCCGAAGCCGTTGAAAGAACCGATGGTGTCCGCGTCATCAGAATAGAAGCGTGCGCTCTTCATCAGGGTGTTAAGGTCCGTGAGGCCGTCATTGTCGGGCAGGATATTGAAGTCGCCTGTCAGTACCATAGGCAGCCCGGAAGGGTTCATTTCCTTAATCTTATTGTAGATAAGGGCGAGTCCGTTCTTGCGCGCCATCACTCCGATATGGTCGAGGTGGGTGTTTACGAAGTAAAACTTCTGACCGCTGGCAATTTCCCTTAAAAGGGTCCAGGTGGCGGTGCGGCGGCACTTTGCGTCCCAACCGAAACTCGGGACGTCGGGCGTCTCGGACAGCCAGTAGGTGCCCCAGTTCAGCAGCTCGATGCGGGTGCTGTCGTAGAACACCGACATATGCTCGCCATCCGACTTGCCGTCGTCGCGTCCCACTCCGACCGCCTTGTATTCAGGGCATTGCTCGAGGATGTAGGCAATCTGGAAGTCGTAAGCTTCCTGTACCCCGAACACTGCGGGACGTATATCCCTGAGCATTGCCGGCGTGGCTTCGCGGCGGTTCTCCCAGGAGTTGTCACCGTCCTTGGCGACGCCCAGGCGCACGTTGTAAGACATCACACGGATGCTTGCCCCGGCGCTGAAAGCCAGGGTCAGGGCAAGCAAAGTCAACAGTAATTTCCTCATAGACTCTTGATGTATTCGTCAATAGCCTTGGCGGCCGTGCGTCCGGCACCCATCGCGAGAATCACGGTGGCGGCTCCGGTCACGGCGTCGCCTCCGGCAAAGACGCCGGGACGGGTGGTGGCACCATTCTCGTCGGCCACGAGGCAGCCGCGGCGGGTCACTTCGAGGCCCTTCGTCGTCTTGGAAATCAGCGGGTTGGGGGATGTGCCGAGGGCCATAATCACGGTCTCAGTCTCGATTTCGAATTCGCTGCCAGCGATGGGCACGGGGCTGCGGCGGCCGCTCTCATCGGGCTCGCCCAGCTCCATACGGATGCATTTCAGGGCGCGCACCCAGCCTTTCTCGTCGCCGATCACCTCCACGGGGTTGGTCAGCATATCGAAGATGATGCCCTCTTCAATGGCGTGGTGCACTTCTTCCTTGCGGGCGGGGAGTTCGGCCTCCGTGCGCCTATAGACGATGTGGACCTCGGCGCCAAGGCGCAGGGCGGTACGTGCGGCGTCCATAGCGACGTTGCCGCCGCCCACCACGCACACCTTCTTGCCTGCGTGGATAGGGGTCAGGTAGTCCTCGCGCCAGGCCTTCATCAGGTTGTTGCGCGTCAGGAACTCGTTGGCGGAGAACACGCCGCAGAGGTTCTCACCGGGGATGCCCATAAACTTGGGGAGTCCGGCTCCGGAGCCCACGAACACGGCCTTGAAGCCTTCCTTGTCCATTAGGGAGTCGATGGTCACGGTCTTGCCTATGATGACGTCGGTCTCTATCTTCACGCTAAGGCGTCTCACTTCTTCTATTTCGTGCTTCAGCACTTTGTCCTTGGGCAGACGGAACTCGGGGATGCCGTATTCCAACACTCCGCCGGCTTTGTGCAGGGCTTCGAAAATCGTCACGTCGTAGCCCCACTTTGCAAGGTCGCTGGCGCAGGCAAGCCCAGCAGGGCCGGAACCGACAACCGCTACCTTGATGCCGTTGGCGGGAGCGCATTCAGCGGAGGCCTTGCCGAGGGTCTCGTCGGCGACGAAGCGCTCGAGCTTGCCGATAGCGACGGGCTCACCCTTGACGCCGAGCACGCAGCTGCCTTCGCACTGAGTCTCCTGCGGGCACACGCGTCCGCACACGGCGGGAAGCGAGCTGTCGCGGGCAATGATTCCTGCAGCGCCTTCGATGTCGCCTTCGCAGACCTTGGCTATGAATTCAGGAATCTGGATGCCTACCGGGCAGGCTCCAACGCAGCGCGGGTTCTTGCAGTGCAGGCAGCGGCTCGCCTCGAGCATCGCTTCCTCACGGTTGTACCCGTAACATACTTCTTCGAAATTGGTGGCGCGGACCTTGGCGTCCTGCTCGCGGACCGCAACTCTGGGTATTCTGTTTGCCATTATTTTCCCCTCCCTATTTTACAGACGTGTTTCTCGTTGGTCTGCGCTTCTTCGGCCTTGTACTGGCCCTGGCGGCGCATCGCCTCGTCGAAATCGACCTCGTAGCCGTCGAATTCAGGACCTTCCACGCAGGCGAAACGGGTCTTTCCGCCCACGCTCACGCGGCAGGCTCCGCACATTCCCGTGCCGTCCACCATCAGGGTGTTGAGACTCACGATGGCGGGGATGCCCAGCTTGCGGCAGGTAAGCGTGGTGAATTTCATCATTATCATAGGACCGATGATGACGGCCTGGGTGTATTTATGTCCTTCTGATACAACGTGTTCGAGCATATTGGTGCCCATTCCCTTGAACCCTTCCGAACCGTCGTCGGTGCAGACGAACAGGTTGTCGCAGACCCCGCGCATCTCGTCCACATAGATGAGCAGGTCCTTAGTCTTGGCGCCGATGATTACGTCCACCGGGACGCCGTGCTCCTTGAGCCATTTCGCCTGGGGATATACAGGGGCGGTGCCGACGCCGCCGGCGATGAGGATGTAGCGCTGCTTCTTCAGCTCATCCTCGCTCATAGAGACGAATTCGGACGGGTTGCCCAGAGGACCCACCACGTCGGCGAAGCAGTCGCCGACCTCAAGGGCGATGATGTCGGAACTCGACGCTCCGATTCTCTGGGTCACGATGGTGACGCTCCCTTCGGCTCTGTTATAGTCACTGATAGTAAGAGGAATACGCTCGCCTTTCTCGTCGGCTCGGACGATGAGAAATTCTCCCGGCTGAGCCGCGGCGGCGAGCCTGGGAGCTTTTACCTTCATCCGGCAGATGGCCGGAGTCAGCATTTCTTTAGTCAGAATCTCAAACATAATATGTGTTATTAACAAACTTATTTGACGCTGCAAAGAAGTTTTTCAATGACGTCAAAGACCTCCGACACGGGGGCCGGAACCTCTTCCGGGTCGGAGACCACAAAGTCGTAGGTGCCTTTTTTCAGGGCGTGGCGGCCGATTTTGAAACGGGCGCTACTGCTTGCGGCGGCGTAGCGCTCGTCTATGCTCGGCTTGGCATTTAGGGCGATGAAAAGGTCGGAAGTGCTGCGTATATCTTTGCTGAAGGCGCTTAGGAAGGCCACTTCGATTCCACGGGAGGAGAAGAACTCCTTGATACGCAGCTTGAGCGGTTCGAAGCCGGCTTCGTTTTCATCCACGAAGACCGTGGCGCTCTTTATATCCTGCAAGGGAAGAAGCCCGGTCTGCACCTGGCTTCTGTGCGAAGGGGTGCAAAACAGGCGTATCAACTTGCGGACAAGGCTCATATTATGACAGTTGTATGTCTCCTCCGTTGTCGGCTATGAGCTTGCGGATTTCAATCTTGGCGTCCCTCCAGCGGGGGATGTCTATCTTTGTGCCGATGACTTCGACTACTTTGGCGGCGATGATGGAGCCGACCTCTCCGCAGACCTTCAGCGGCATCCCGAAAGAGTGCGCGTACAGGAAGCCTGCGGCGTAGGTGTCACCGGCGCCGGTGGCGTCGATGGTCGCGGCGGGCCAGGCCGGAATGTAGTGCTCCTCGTCTGCGGAACGCACCCAGCTGCCGTCCTTGCCTACCTTCACGATGCCGATCTTGCAGTGCCGGCAGATTTCCTCGAGCGCCTCCTTGGGGTTGGCGATTTTGGTAAAGGCGCGGCTCTCGGTCTCATTGGCGAACACGATGTCCACGTAGCGGTCTACGATGTCGTGCAGGAAGGCGTTGTTGCTTTCCACGACGTTGTACGATGCCATATCGAGGGAAATGATGCAGCCGGCTTCGTGGGCCAGCTCCACGGCCCTGCGGATCAGGTCCTGGTTCTGCACCAGGTAGCCCTCGATGTGGAAGTAATCGTGGCCCTGGAAATACTCGGGCTTGAGGTCCTCCGGCACGAGGTCCAGCGCGGCGCCGAGGTACACGGCGAAGGTGCGCTCGGCGTTGCCGCCGGACACGAACACCATCGAACGGCCGCTGGAGTGGTGGCTTTTCAGAAGGAGGGTGTTGACGCCGTACTGCTCCTGGTCGCTCTTGAAGAGCAGGCCCAGCTCGTCGTCTCCGATTTTGCCGATGAAGCTGGACGGCATACCGAAGATGGAGGTGCAGGCAATGGTGTTTGCGGCGCTGCCGCCGGCCACATATTTGACGCCGAGGGGCTTGAGCGCGGCCCATATCTTATCGCCCGTCTCCATATCGACGTGCTGCATACTGCCCTTGGGCAGATGGTAGGTCTCCAGGAGTGTGTCGTCCGGAAGGACGGCAAGAATGTCCGTGAGGGCGTTTCCGATTCCGAGTATCGATTTCATCAGTATTTAAGTTTTCTGCTGCAAGATACGAAAAATAACTATCTTTGCCATCGTGTTTAAGAAGTATCTGATAGTTTTCCTCATTTCGATGGTGCCGCTCATTGAACTTCGCGGCGCCATTCCGTACGCCGTGGGCTTCGAACTGCCCCTTGTGCCGTCGTATATCGTTGCAGTAATCGGGAATATGCTTCCCGTGCCTTTCATCTTCCTCTTCGGGCGCAAGCTGCTCGAATGGGGCAAGGACAAAAAGGTAATCGGCGGATTCTTCCGCTGGTGCCTGGAGAAGGGCGAGAAGGCGGGAGCCAAGCTGGAATCCAAGGCCGGTCGCGGGCTCTACATCGCCCTGCTGCTCTTTGTGGGCATACCCCTGCCCGGCACAGGAGCCTGGTCCGGCACCCTCGCCGCCAGCATCCTCAATATGGACTTCAAGAAGAGCGTCGTCTATGTGATGCTGGGCGTGGTGCTTGCGGGTGTGATTATGCTTGCCGCGTCGCTGGGTGTATTCGGCGCGGTGTCGCTGATGAAGTAAGCCGCTTTACAGCAGGGCTTTGATGTCGTCCTCGATTTTCTCGGGCGACACGGTAGGCTCGTAGCGCGCCACGACTTCTCCCTCACGGTTTACCAGGAACTTGGTGAAATTCCACTTGATGTCGGGGTTGCTGACAAACTCGGGATCGACGGTTGCGAGCATCTTGTTCATAAATTCCGCCATCTGTCCTTCGCCGAAGCCCTTGAAAGGTTGCTGGGTGTAGAGCCAGACGAACAGCGGGTCCGCTGCTTCTCCGTTGACCTCGATCTTGGACATCAGGGGGAAGGTCACGCCGAAGTTGGCTGAACAGAACTGGGCGATTTCCTCGTCGCTGCCGGGCTCCTGGTGGCCGAACTGGTCGCAGGGGAATCCGATGACGACCAGGCCCTGGTCCTTGTACTGCTCATAGAGGGCCTCGAGGCCTTTGTACTGGGGCGTGAAGCCGCAGCGGGATGCGGTGTTGGCAATCAGCAGCACCTTGCCCTTGAACTGGCCAGCACCTTGCCCTTGAACTGGCTCATTTTGATTTCTTTACCTTCATTGGTCTTGACTTTGAAGGAATACAGTTCGGATGATTTTCCGCAGGAAATGCAGAGAAGGCTCAGCGCGGCGAGCAATGCGGTGGCAAGATTCTTAATTGTCATTGTCTTCGTGTTTTTGGACAAATATAAGTATTTTTGAATCTAAGCTGTTATATTTGTGTATATGAAAAAGCTTTTTTTGGGCATAATCGCCGTTTTTTCCTTCTATCTGTCATTCGCCCAGACAGTTGTATATCAGGATGCTTCCGTCTTCCCCCTGTGCGGCAAAGCCGTTGAGGAGACCTCGGCCCGTTACCAGCGCTTCCCGTCGAGTCTCAAGGAGACTGCGCGCCCGGCGCTGTGGCGGCTCAGCGAGAATTCCGCGGGCCTCTACGTGCGCTTCCGCAGCGATGCTCCGTCAATCCACGCCCGCTGGACCACCAGGGCCCACCGTATGCCGCATATGACCGACGCCGGCGTGTCCGGACTGGACCTGTACGCACTCGTGGACGGGAAATGGCATTTTGCCGGCAGCGGCTTCGTCTGGGGCGAGGCCGGCAAGAGCCGCGAGCGTAAACTTGTCGGCAATATGGAGCCGCAGATGCGGGAATATATGCTGTATCTGCCTCTGTACGACTGCCTTGATTCCCTATTCATAGGCACGCCGGAGGGCTACGCGCTTGAGCAGCCGGTGCTCGATTCCCCGCGCCGCAGCCGCCCCGTGGTGATGTATGGCACCAGCATACTCCAGGGCGGATGTGCTTCCCGCGCGGGTATGGCGCACACGGCGATTCTGTCGCGCTGGCTCGACAGGGAAGTCATCAACCTGGGCTTCAGCGGCAACGCGCATCTTGACACTGAGGTCGCGCAGCTGATTGCTTCGGTCGTGGACCCTTCCGTCATCGTCTTGGATTATGTGCCGAATTGCACCGCGAAGCTGATTGAGGACAAGGGTCTGGGCTTCTTCCGCATCGTCAGGGATGCGCACCCGGATGTGCCGGTGGTGTTCGTGGAGAATCCGGAGTACACCCACAGCGTCCTGGACCTGAAAATCGCAGGCGAGATCAAGGCCAAGAACGATGCCCAGCGCGCCCTATACGAGAGCCTGCGGAAGGCGGGGGAGAAGAAACTGTATTATGTCAAGGGCAAGGGGATGACAGGCGACGACGGGGAAGCCGCAGTCGATGGCGTGCACTTTACCGACCTCGGTATGATGCGCTATGCCCGCCACCTTTACCCTGTCCTGAAGAAATTGATAGGAAAGTAATCTATGTTCATTAAATCTGATATCACGCGGGATGCCTGCCAGCTTTTCGGCGCCCAGGCCAGGAAGGGCTACGACTGGTGGATGAGCCCGTGTTCGGCCAGATTCCAGGCAAGCCGCAGAAGCCTTCCTATCTGATGGTGAAGGCGGGCGCCTGGGGCGAGGACGCCGCGCAGCTGCACCGCTTCTGGGGCTGGAACCGCATCCACGCCGACAACGTCGGCTGCGAATGGGGCGAGTACTGCTAAGGCGGGGGCGCCGGGCTTGATGGCAGGAACCAGCCAGTAAAGCGGATACGCAAAAAGTGCCACCGGTGCCTTAAAGTGCGGATTGGCCCCTCTTCCGGACAGGGGGCAATCGGCAGTTTAGGTCGTAGAAGGCCGATTCTGCGGATTTGATTTACTGTAAGCGCCGTCGCCAAAGGAGGTCCGGCGGCACAGTCCGCAGTTCAGCACCTTGCCCTTGAACTGGCTCATTTTGATTTCTTTACCTTCATTGGTCTTGACTTTGAAGGAATACAGTTCGGATGATTTTCCGCAGGAAATGCATCGACAGTCAGGAGTTCCGGTATTCCGAAGGCGTGAGGCCTGTATGGGCCTTGAAGAACTTGAAGAAGACGGACTGGTTGGGGAAATGGAGCTTATAGACGATTTCCTTGATGGCCAAGTCGGTGTATTTCAGGAGATTTTTCGCCTCCAGAATGACGAAGTCGTCAATCCAGTCGGGAGCGGAGCGCCCGGAGGCCTGTTTGATGAGCTTGGACAGGTATTTAGGGGTCAGGCACAATTTGTCCGCATAGAAAGCCATTCCCCGCTCTGAGCAGTGATATTCGTTGACCAGGGCGATGAAACGTTCGAATAACTGGTTCAGCCGGGCGGAGCGTTGGGAATCGATATTCTTCCGGGCCTCGTCCATCTGATGCGCCCAGACGTCGGTGGACAGATAGGTGAGGGAAGTCAGGAGAGAGCCTATGATTTCCCTTTTGTTCGTGAAGGGGGCGCCGACGATTTTCCTGGTCAGGTTGAAGTAGTCGTTGGCCAGGGACACCTGGAATTCATCCAGGGTGATGCACGGATTGTCCAGCAGGCGCAAGCTGTCCTGGAAGACTTTCGGCAAGTCGAACCGGATGCCGGACATAAAATCCTTGGAGATAAGGACGAAAATCATTTCCATATCACCGATCCGTTCTTCATCGTATTGGGACAATTTGACAATGTTCCCTGGAACCTGGATTATCAGGGATTTCTCCCGCACTTCATACGAATTGAGGTTTACGTCCACGGTGAAATGTCCCTTTTTCAAATAGAAAATGCTGATCCCGTCGAAGCGGACGGGATATTGGAGCATACGCAGGATGGCTTCGCTCTTTTCCACCCGCTTTCCGCTCACTTCGCCGATGACCAGGTCATCGCCGATGCTCATTTCTTCAATGACAGGGGCCAGAGCCTTGATCCGCTGGAGGTCTATGGTCTGGGGTGTTTCAGTCATAGTTGGTCTTTTTTTCGCTTTTTGCAAATATAAGGATTATCTTCGAGTATTTGCAAAAAATCGTATAATTCGACCAAAAGATAAATAATTTTGGCTATTATATACACAAAATGGCGCTAAATGGCAATATCTTTGCACCCGCTTTCGACAAAATGAAAATGAGTGATATGATGTCAAAAGGTACAAAAATGAAAAAGACAGTCCTCGTGCTTGCCCTGTTCCTGCCGGTCCTTCCCTTGACCGCCCAGCCGCAGCGCCTCACGCTGGATGACTGCCGTGAAATGGCCCTCGAAGCCGACAAGGACCTCCAGCAGGCCCGCACCAGGATAGATATGGCCGGCTATGACCGGAAAATCGCCCTTGCAAACTATTTCCCCACTGTCAGCGCCACGGGCGCCTATCTGTATAACAACCGCGACATCGCCCTTGTCGATGCATACCAGTCTTCGATGCTCCAGAGCGCAGGCTCGATTATGCAGGGCGTCATAGAGGGTGCGGCCGCTTCGGCGACGGAACAGATCTCCGGGGCAATGTCGCAGGCTATGACCGGTACGATGACCCAGCTTATGACCGCCATCCAGACCAATCCGGCGCTGGCGCAGGAATATTTGTCCAGTCCTATGTGGCAGACGGTTCTCGGAATGCTCCAGAAGATGGATCCTTCGTCCCTTGGGCAGCTGCAGCTACCGGATATTGCTGAGCCGGTAAACGCCATCGGTGCGGATATCGACAAGGCGCTCCATCCAGACCTGCACAACATATGGATGGGGGGCGTGACTGTGCAACAGCCGGTGTTCGTGGGTGGAAAAATCCTGTATTCCAACAAGATGGCCACATTAGGGGAAGATCTGGCGCGGTCCAATTATGACCAGGAAGAGGCTCGGGTAGTCCTGGACGTGGAGCAGGCCTACTGGCAGATTGTCTCCATCGCCGGCAAGAAACGTCTTTCGGAATCCTATGCGGACCTTCTCCGCACGCTCGAATCCGACGTGAACGCTTCCGTGAAAGCCGGCGTTATGACCGAATCCGACGCCCTCCAGATCAAGGTCAAGGCCAATGAGGCCGATATGCTCCGGACCAAGGCGACGAACGGCCTTGCCCTGGCGAAGATGCTGCTATGCCAGAGAATCGGCCTGCCGCTGGATAGCGACATCTCCCTGGCCGATGAATATCTGGATATGGTCCCGCTTCCGGAATGCCCCCTGGACAAATCCCTGGATGACATCTATACAGACCGTCCTGAAACCCGCAGCCTGGAGCTCGCCTCCCGCATCTATGACGCCAAAGCGAAGGTGATACGCGCCGACGGTCTTCCGAAGGTCGTCCTGACGGCGAACTGGCTGGTGTCAAACCCGAACCCCTTCAACGGTATCCAGAACACCTGGAACGGGGGGATGCTGAGCACCGGCGTGATGGTGAACATTCCGCTCTTCCACGGTCTCGAGAACACGAACAAATACCGCAAGGCCCGGGCGGAGGCTTCCCTTTACCGTAGCCGGCTGGAGGATGCGAAAGAAAAGATCGAGCTCCAGGTCACCCGTGAGCGCAAGGCCTACGGCGAGGCGCTGGAGAAATTGTCAATGGCGCAGTCCAATCTCGACAGCGCTGAGGAGAACCTCCGCACGGCCACTATCGGTTTCGAGGCAGGGGTCATCTCCACCAGCACTGTCCTCTCGGCCCAGACCGCCTGGCTTTCCGCCCACAGCGACTGCCTGGATGCCGGCACCGAACTACAGATGGCCGCCGCCGCGCTCCGCAAAGCGGAAGGGATAAAATAATTAAATAAAAATAAGAAAATGGCAAAGAAGAATTACAATCTCCTCATAGGAGTCGGCGCCCTGGTGGGCGTGGTGCTCTTGATAGCCCTGGTAGGGTATCTGGTAAGCAAACCCCGTCCACGGGTTATTCAAGGTGAAGTCGAAGCGACGGAATATCGCATTTCCTGTATGGTCCCCGGCCACGTTACGGAACTATTCTGCCGGGAAGGGCAGCAAGTCCATAAGGGAGATACGGTAGCGTTCATAGATTCGCCGCAGGTGCGGGCGAAGCTTGCCCAGGCCCAGGCTGCACGCAGTGCCGCCCAGGCGCAGAGCGCCAAGGCCCGTAACGGGGCCCGTAAGGAACAAATTGCCGGCGCCTATGAAATATGGCAGCAGGCGCTGGTGCAGGAGGACGTGATGAAGAGGTCCTTCGAACGGGTGAAAACGCTCTACGGCCAGAAAGTGATCTCCGCCCAGAAATATGACGAGACCAAGGCTCAGTACGATGCCGCCGTCGCGCAGGCGAAGGCCGCCAAAAGCCAGTACGATATGGCCCTGGAAGGCGCCCGGACCGAAGACCGCGCCGCCGCGGCCGCCCTTGTCCAACAGGCTGACGGTGCCATCCAGGAGGTGGATTCCTACCTGCAGGAACTCTATCTCGTCTCCCCTGCGGATGGTATCATTTCCAATATCTATCCCCGGCGGGGCGAATTGGTGGGCCAGGGCTCTCCTGTCGCGACAGTGACGGACCTTTCGGACATCTGGTTCACCTTCAACATCCGTGAAGATGAACTTCACA
This sequence comes from uncultured Bacteroidales bacterium, assembly GCA_900318565.1. Lineage (GTDB taxonomy): Bacteria > Bacteroidota > Bacteroidia > Bacteroidales > UBA932 > Cryptobacteroides. The sequence goes on along the minus strand of ONLD01000080.1, from coordinate 2,752 downwards.
GTATGCAGACGGGCGACGTGCTGACTGTGAAAGTGCCTGCCCTGGACGGCCGGATGCTGCAAGCACGGGTTATTTATATGGCTGTCCGTGAATCCTACGCCACCTGGAAGGCCACCAAGGAGACCGACCAGTATGACGCCAAGACCTTTGAGGTGCGTGCCGTGCCCGAGGAGCACGCAGAGGGACTCCGTCCCGGAATGACTGTCCTTGTGGTAAAATGACGTTCTTCAATAAAATAGACAAAGTAATCCGGCGGGAAATCAGGATCTGGGCGCGCCGTCCCATCTATTTCCTGGGTACTGTCGCGGTTATGACCTTTTGCACGGTCTTCTACCTGACCTTCCTGGGGCAGGGCGTGCCTTCGGACCTGCCAATTGCCGTGGTGGACCAGGACGGCAGTTCCACATCGCGGAATTTCTGCCGGCAGCTGGATGCCACGCAGCTTGGAAAGGTGGTCCATTACGGGTCCTTTTCCGAGGCGCAGGCCGACCTTCAGGGCGGACGGGTAACCAGCATCTGTGTGATCCCGAAAGGCTTTGACCGGGACATCCAGTCACAGCGGCAGCCGACGTTCAGTTTCTACGTCAACGGGTTGTACTTTTTGGGCGGATCCCTGGCCTGGAAGGACATTCTGACGATGGTGAACCTGACGGCAGGCGCCGTGCAGCGGGATGTCCTGCGGCTGAAAGGTGTGCCGGAGAGCGAGATGGCAGGCCTGCTCCGCCCCGTGGACATCGATGTCCACCAGATTGGCAACGCGACGATGAACTATGGTGCCTATCTGGCAAATATGATGATTCCGGGTATGTTGCAGATGGTGGTGATCATCGTCCTGATCTATTCGCTGGGTGCTGAATTGAAGTACGGAACCGGTCGGCATCTGCTGGACACAGTCGGAAATGACATATATGCCGCGGTGAGCGGGAAGATGGCCCTCTATACGCTGCTGTTCACCCTCATCGGCTGGACCGTCGAGATTATCCTGTACAAATGGATGCATTTCCCGCTGGCGGGCCGGCTGGGGCAGATGCTCCTGGCCTGCTTGCTGCTGGTCCTCGCATCTGAAAGTGTGGCCGTCTTCATCATCGGCTGCGTCCCGGTGTGCCGCTTTGCGCTGAGCATCGGCGCCCTGTACAGCGTGCTGGGCCTGTCCCTTACTGGTTTCACCCTGCCGGCGGAAGCCTTCCCTGCCGGACTCCGAGGCCTGACGATGATGTACCCGCTCCGCCATTATTACGAACTGTATGTGCAGGTGGGCATTTTCGGCAGCGGTTTCGGGCAGTGGTATATCCATATCATCGCCCTCCTGTTATTCTGTTTTCTGCCTTTCCTGGTGATGGGGCGCCTGGGCAGGGCCTATACATATATGGATTATGAAAGGAATTAGTGAGACATACATCGGGCGCTGGATGGGCGACGTCCTGCGCATCTTCAACCTGGAACTGCGGAACGTCCTCAATGACGGCGGTGTGATGATCATTTTCGTCGTCGCCGGATTCTTGTACCCGATCCTGTACAATTTCGTGTACAAGAACGGCATCCTTGAAGAAACGCCCATCGCCGTGGTCGATGACGCTGCCTGCAGCGAAAGCCGGCGTATGATCCGGGAGATGAATGCGACGCGGGAAATGGATATCGCCTGGCGGTGTACCGACATAGAGGAAGCGAAAACCCTCCTGCAGCAGCGCAAGGTGAACGGAATCGTGTATTTTCCGTCCGACTTCGGCGACCGCCTGGCAGCGAAGGAAACGGCGACCTTCAGTATCTACGCCGATATGAGCAGCTTCCTATACTACAAGAACCTCCTGATGGGGTCCGAGTTCGTGATGCTGAATGAGATTAACCGGATTAAGATTGAGCGCCTGTCCCTGGATGGACTCACGGACCAGGAGGCTGATGCTTCCGTGAACACCGTCCGGTACGAGGATGTCAATCCCTACAACCGGGCCTTCTCCTACAGCATCTTCCTGATTTCGGCCATACTGATGCTGATAATACAGCAGGTGATGTTCTATGGTATGGGTATGTCCGTAGGGACGATGCGCGAGGAGAACCGTAGCTTCGCCACCCTGCCGGATGTCCTGACGGGAAGGGGCGTGGGCCGTGTGATTCTCGGACGGGGCGCCGTTTACTGGCTGATTTTTATGATCATCGGCATCTATGTGTGCTGTATCGTGCCGGCTATGTTCGGCTTCCCGCAACGGGGCCGTTTCCAGGACATCCTCATCCTGCTTGCCTTGTTCGTCACAGTGTGCGTCTTCTTCTCTATGACCTGGACGACTTTGGTGACGCGGCGAGAATCGGCCTTCCTGCTGTTCCTGTTTATGTCGCCGGTGTGTGTGTTCCTGACGGGTTTCAGTTGGCCGACAACGGCCTTTCCGGGATTCTGGAAGCTGTTCTCATATCTGTTCCCGTCCACTTTCGGCTGTCAGGCTTTCATCAACTTGAACACGGCTGGCGCTCCGCTTCAGGTCGTCGCTCCGCAGCTCCGCGCCCTGTGTATCCAAGGGGTGGTTTATTACATCCTTGCCTGCGTGGCGGTGTATGTGGAGAATTTCGTGTGCCGGAAAATTCGCGGCAATGATAGGATTTTAATGCAGCCCTGATTTCGGCTTCACCGTCACTCCTGCCGTTTTGTTTTTCCAAATCAAAGCATTACATTTGCAAAGTCCTTCGGGACGCCAAGTCTGAGTACCGTGGAGCCCGGAGCCCACAAAGCGAGTTAGGTTATATCGTGCCTGGCTCGCTTTGT
>ONLD01000087.1 GCA_900318565.1 uncultured Bacteroidales bacterium | reverse complement strand
CGGTCGTTCAGCGGGTGTCTCTGGCACCCCGAAACGGGCTATTGTTGTTGTAATGAATTGAAAATTATATAGTTTTTAAATTTTTAACGAAGTATTGTATTACTTTTACCCTATAAACACGGGAAAGGCTTAAATCTTGCACGAATCTTTTTGCCGCCGTGCAAGATTTTGCAATCCCGGGTATTTAATAGTTGCAATGAAAAGAATAGGAAGAATACTATTATATTTTGCTTTGTGCGCCCTGGCCGTATCCTGTGCAAATTATAGATATGACGGTCCGGAAGCTTTTAACGACAAGATGGAAGGCCTTTTCATCCATTACGATTCCCAGGCTCCTTACGCCACGGCGATTGTGACTGTCAAGAAGGGCTCCGACGGGAACTCATACCTGTGGCTGTCCGAGGAGCATAAACTGATTCCCAGCGAGCTGATTCCTTTCACGGGACAGTACAGGGCGATGGCCGGCATTTCCGAAAGCGGAATTCCGGACAATGACGGCTTCCGCCGCGTGACCGTGGACTGGCTCGAACCTCTTGACGAAGGAGAAGTGCGGACGGGTGCGGACGGGTGCGCGGACGACGGCCTGGATATTCTTCTCGATTCCTGGATTACAGGGCTCGAAGATGCCTACCTTACCATTCACTACAATACCTGGTGGGGGGAGCATCCCGTCCACCACGATTTTTACCTTGTGCCCGGAGAAGACCCATATTCTCTTGAGCTGAGGCACGATGCGCACGGCGACGAAAAGTTCGCGATGGGCGAAGGGATAATATGCTTTGATTTAAATTCTCTTCCGGATACGGGAGATGAAACCAGACAAATAAGCCTGCGATGGAAAGATGTTAACGGAAATGTAGAAACGGCTAGCTTTGGATTCAAGACCCGCAAATAGCCTTACGGAACGCGACTTGGTCCGCTTGGTCGGCGACGGTGATCCCCGTGGCCAGAGGGAGCTGTATCTTCGGTACGCTGGCTATCTGACGGCCGTGGCATACCGTTACCTCGGGGACGAAGACTCCGTGAAAGACTTGCTGCAGGATGTTTTTATAAAGGTTTTCGAACACTTCAACAAGTTCCGTTACAGGGGTGAAGGCTCGCTCAAGGCCTGGCTGTCGAAAATCGTGGTCAACGATTCCCTGCGGGAACTTCGCGCCTCGAAGCATCTGGTGGCCGTTGAGTCCATCCCTGAAGAGCCGTTCGATGAGGATCCGGAGATAGGAAAGGTGCCGATGGAAGTGCTTCAGAATATGATTTCGCAGCTTCCTGACGGATATCGTACAGTGTTTAATTTATATGTGTTCGAGCGGATGCCGCATAAGGAAATAGCGTCTCTGCTTGGCATAAAAGAGAATTCATCGGCCTCCCAGCTGCTTCGCGCCAAGGCGTTGCTGTCCCGGGAGATTAAAGATTATATAAGGAACAATGGCTGAAACGAAATGGAATGATCGCTTGCGGGAATCTATGGAAGATTTCTCGATGACCCCTCCCGAGGGACTTTGGGAGGCGGTCGAGGCGAAGGTACAGCGCCCCAGGGCAGGATTCCCCTGGTGGTGGGCGCTTGCAGGCGTCGCTGCGGTTGCCGCCGCGGCGGTGCTGATTCTCCCATTTGGAGGCAGGACTGGGCTGCCGGGAGCCCCTGTGTCTCAGGTTGTTGAATCTGCTGACAGCACCCTTGCCGCCCCGGCTGACAGCGTCTCGGTGCAGCCGCTGCAGGACGCCGCACCCGGTGGAGACGACGTCCTCCGGGAAGAAGTCAGCAGGCCTGCCAAGAATCCCGCTGCCGCCTCTGTGAAGGCCCTCGTGGCCGATAATTCCGCCATTGTCCCTGAGACCGACGGCGCTCCCTCCGCCGAAGTCCGCCCCTCCGCCGACAGCGTTCCTTCTGCCGATGCAGTTCCTTCCGCCGACAGCGTTCCTGCTGCCGACAGCGTTCCTGTTGCCGACAGCGTTCCTTCCGCTGATAATACGGCAGCCCCCCACAGGAATGGGCGTCCCGATGAAGAGCAAAAGGCCCCTGCCGTTAGAGATACGGCCCCCGAAAGCCCCTCGGCGCAGCCTGAGAATACGCCCGCCTCTCGCGAGCCTGCCGGGAGGGTGGAACTGGTCAGGCAGCGGGAAGACCACCGTGTGCGCCTGGCGTTCCTTGGCTCCGGCAACCCTGGCGGCTCGACGTCCGGCACCGTGACCGAATACGGCTTTTCCAGCGGCATACGAATGAGCAGCAGTCCCGTGCATACCGGGAACACCTCGCTGCCGGCGCTTCTCTCGCGCAACAAGAGCACTACCACCAACACCCGCCACGAGCTGTCTCTGCGCGCCGGCCTTATGGTCAGCGTGCCGCTGAGCCGCCGATGGAGCATCGAATCCGGACTTCTGCTGACTGCGCTCCATACGAGCATCGATTCGCAGACAGGCACTGCCGAGAGCGCCACCGAGAAGGACTTCTACTACGTGGGCATACCTTTGCAGGCCGTATATACGCCTTGGAGGGGCAAGCACTTCTCCTGCTACCTGTCCGCAGGCCCTATGGTGGAATGGGACTTCTTCTCGAAGTGGACCTCCACTTCTTCCATAGGCGGCACGAATTCGTCTTTATCCAAGAATTCTGAGGTGCCCGGCGACGTGGTATTTTCGCTTGGCGCCGCGGCGGGTCTCCAGTGGCATCCCTACAGCACCGGCGCATTTTTCATCCAGCCCGGCGTGTCGTGGCACATACCCGAGGTGAACGTGCAGGAGAACTACTACAAAAACCACCCGGTCGCTTTTACGCTCTCGGGTGGCTACAGGTTCATTTTCTAAGATGCGGCGGGGCGATTATTGCTCTTTCGGATGGATCTTGCTGTAGAATTTGCAGCTTGATAAAAGCGAACCCAGGTCGGATTTTGACACGTGGGTAGCCCTGACGTAGCCTTCGCGCTCCAGGCTGAATTCGAGCAGGCGGGTGAGGAGCAGTTTACGGCTGGTGACCGTCACCGTCTCGGTCTGGTCATTGGGGAATGTGGCTGAAAAGCTGCCGGTCAGCTGCATTGTCCCTCCGGGCTGCTTTGCGAGTTCCTGCAGGCTGGTGAGCGTCTCAATGGCGCCTGTAAGCGTGTCGCCGAGATGGATGAACAGCTTGAAGACAGGGTCGAAGAGTATCTGGATGTCGTTATCTCCAATACCCAAGTTTCCTACGCATAAATAGTATCCTTTATGGCCGTCCTTCTCCATCGAGAAGACGCTCAGGTCTGTCTCGAAGCCGGAATAATTAGTCTCAATGTTGGCAATGTCCATAATAATAGGGAGTTTCCCGCTCTGGGCGAATGCTCCGGAGCCCAGTGCCAATGCAAGCAAAGCGATAAGTATCTTCTTCATAATGAACAATTTATTCTGTCAATAATCAATAAATGGGCCAAAGTCTATTTCTTGAGGGCCTGAAAGCGGGAGCGGATTTGGTCGAGGCTGCCGATGGTCAGGTACACGTCATAGACGAGGTTAAGGTCCTTGGTCACGGCGAGGGTGCGGATGGGAGCGAAGTAGGAGCACGAGGGCTTGGCCGCTCCGCCGGGGCCGTGGCCGAAGGTGTAGTAGGTCATATCCTTGGTGCCGGGGGTGTAGGCTCCGATGCCGTGGTCGCTGGAATCCACGTAGGCGGCCCACTCTTCAGTGCGTGTCGCATATTGGTTGGTCGCGCCGTCGGAGAGATTCTTGGGCACGACTCTCGTAAGGGCTCCTCCCGTCCAGGGCTGTTTGCCGCTGTAGTACACAAGCGTGCCGAGGTCGTAGTCGCAGAACACCGCGGGCATTTCCTGGTGGCGCGCTGCGTGGGCCTTGCCGGTGTTGGTGAAGGTGTAGCGGATGTGGGCGCAGTCGCCTTCGAGCCGGATGAATTCTTTCATACTGCATTCGGTCAGTTCTTCGCCGGTGGCCCAGTGCATAGGTACGGTCACTATTGTGATTTCATCTTCCTTGATGTTCTTGTAAGACACCCGGGCTTTCTTCCCCTGCCAGGAGCCTCCCTGCACGGGATTCCAGCGCCAGGCAGCGCCGTTCCACTTGCTGCCGTCGCTGTCGCCGTAATAGGACTGCTGCACGAAGCGGCCTTCGTCGTTGTGGTTGAGGAGGTTGCGTTTGTCTTCGGCGGTGGAGAAATGGAAGATGGCACCGCCCCGCTCGAGGTCTACGCCGATCTGGATTTTGCCGTTGGTGATATAGACGGCGTCCTCCTTGCCGGCTTCGGGCCAGGTCTGGAATGTCTCTTTTTCAGGGGTTTCGGTCTCCGTGTCGTCGATTTCCTTGGCAGGCTGCTTTTCGCAAGCCTGGAACAGGGCCGCCGAAAGAAGCCCTGCCGCCAGGGCAGAGAGAAGAATTGTCCGCTTCATATTGTCGGGGTGATGTGACTCGAACACACGACCCTCTGGTCCCAAACCAGATGCGCTAGCCAACTGCGCCACACCCCGATGGAATGTGGCGCAAATTTACGATGCTTTATTTGAAAAACAAAATCCTACAAATCAAAACGCAGACCGGCGTCGAAATTGAACATAAACGGCTTGTCGGAGCGAATGGACTTGGGCTGGCCGGCGCCGTGGAAGTAGTAGCGCACGGCAGGATCGAGATAGAGACCAATCCTGTCGGTAAGCTTGAACTGGAGGCCGATGCCGAGCGCCGCGGAGAACTGCAGCGATCCGGCCTTGTCGGGAATGACGCTGCCGGAGGCTCCGTGGAGACGGTAATTGTTGGCTGCACACAGCTCTGCGGAGCCGCCGCCCCAGGCATACACGTCCATCAGGCCGTCGCGGGTGCTTAGCAGGTTGTAGTAAACATTTACGGGGATGCCGATGTAGCTTACGTTGTGGGTGATATCACCCGAGAAGCTGTCGCCTCCGCCGGTATAACTGCCCTGGAATGTTCTTGTCAGGAGGGAATACTGCAGGCCGGTGCCGAGCGAAAGCTTGTCGGCGAGCCTGAACCTGATTCCGAGGCCCACCGTAAAGGGAATTCCGTATGCGGAAGGACCGGACTCGCTGATGCCGGCATCTGCCGAACCGGCGCCGGGAGCCATACGGCTGATGCCGGTGCCTCCGTAGGAGATGTTGGAGTCATTGCCGCCCAGGCCGCCCTGGGCGTAAAGCTTGCTGATTTTGAGGCCGGAAGCCTTTCCGGATTCTTCGCGGGCTATACGCGCCCATTGCTCTGCGACATTATCCGTGCTTTCCTTCGGGGATTTCTTATCCACGGCTGCCGGGCTTCCCTGAGCCTCGGAAGCGGCGGATTCAGGACCGGAAGGAAGCACTTCCGCTGGTTGGTCTTCTTCACGGGAGACGGCGCTTATCGGGGCCTGCGGCTTTGCGGAGCGCATTTTACGCACCGGCGCGGGGGCCTCAAGCACCTCGACTGCCGGGGCTGGCGAAGGCTCCTCCTGCAAAGAAGCGAGAGATGCGGGGGCGGCAGGGGACTGCACACCCGAATCGGCTATTATTTGGATATCGCCCGGCAGGTTCGACTGCTTGTCGAAGATACCGGAAAAGAACAAACCGGCCACCAATGCTGCTGCGGCGAATGCGGGCAGAGCCCATTTCCACCAGGCGGCAGCGGCCGCTGCGGAATCCAGACGGGACGACACGGCACGCCAGACCCGCCGGGGAGCCTTCTCCTCGGCGTTCTGCATCACCGACTTAAGGTGTCGGTCGAAATCTTGCCAGTTGTCTTGCATCTGTTCTATCTTTTTCTTTTTCTTTTGTCTGCATCGGCAATCTTTGCCTGGAGCATCGCCCGGGCCCGCAGCAACTGCGAGCGGGAGGTGCCTTCGGAGATTCCGAGGACCTCGGCGATATCGGAATGGGACATACCTTCAATTACATAGAGGTTGAATACGGTCCTGAATCCGGCCGGAAGCTCGGAAATCATCTGAAGCAGCTCTTTGTAGCCGAGGTCCTGCACGGCGGAGGGCGATTCGCTCGACAGGCTGCGGGCCTGCTCCACGTCGTCGCTTTCCTTCATCACGTCGTTTTTCCTCAGGCTCATAAGAGCCGTGTTGACAAAGATC
>ONLD01000079.1 GCA_900318565.1 uncultured Bacteroidales bacterium | reverse complement strand
AGAAGTCTAAGCTAATGCGCAATGGTTCGCCTGCCATTCCCCGGTTGGGTATTCCTCAGTTTGAATGGTGGAACGAGGGTCTGCATGGTATTGCCCGCAATGGTTTTGCCACGGTCTTTCCGGAAAACACAGGCATGGCAGCTTCGTTTGATGATGCTTTGCTTTATCAGGTTTTTACAGTAGTCAGCACTGAGGCAGTGGCAAAGGCTAACATAGCACGCAATAGTGGTAATATCGGTCGGTACCAAGGTGTGAGTATATGGACACCGAATATCAATATTTTCCGCGACCCTCGTTGGGGACGTGGCATGGAAACCTATGGTGAGGATCCTTATCTGACGAGCCGAATGGGTATTGCGGTTGTCGATGGACTTCAGGGACAACCGTGGCAACAGGACTTGAAACCTTTGACTCAGAAGCCACATTATTATAAGACCCTTTCTTGCGTCAAGCATTTCGCCATCCACTCTGGTCCGGAATGGAACCGTCATGTCTTCAATCTTGAAGATTTGCCGGAGCGCGATCTGTGGGAGACCTATCTTCCGGCATTCAAAGCGCTCACAACGATAGGCAATGTACGTGAAGTGATGTGTGCCTATCAGCGGTTTGATGGTCAGCCATGTTGTGGTAACACGCGCTTGTTGGGTCAGATCCTTCGCGATGAATGGAAGTACGATGGACTGGTAGTTTCTGACTGTGGTGCTATCAGCGATTTCTTTAAGGAAGGTCACCATCATGTCGTCAACACACCGAGTGAGGCTTCTGCTCAGGCTGTGGGCGCAGGGACGGATGTAGAATGTGGTGCTGTTTATGGCTCACTTCCTGATGCTGTGAGCAAGGGCCTTATTAATGAAGCTAAGATCGACACGAGTGTCGTCCGTCTTCTTAAGGCTCGCTTTGAGGTCGGTGACTTCGATGATGAGACGCGGGTACCTTGAAAACGCTATGGAAGCGACAGTATTGCTACACCCCGCCACCATGCTTTAGCGCTGAAGATGGCGCGCGAAAGCCTCGTGCTGCTGCAGAACCGCGGCGGCCTTCTGCCCTTGAAGCCCGGAGCCCGCATCGCCCTGACCGGCCCCAACGCCGACGACGAGGAGATGATGTGGGGCAACTACAACCCCGTGCCGGACAGCACCGTGACGCTGCTCGAAGGGATGAGGCACATATTCCCGAATCTGACTTACATACCCGGCTGCGAGGCCGCCCTGGGCGGAATCAGCGCCGAAGCGTTGCTGCAAGAGCTCGATGGCATAGACACCGTGGTGTTTGCCGGAGGCATCAACCCGCGGCTCGAAGGCGAGCAGATGCAGGTGGACATCCCCGGCTTCAAGGGCGGTGACCGCACCTCCATCGAACTGCCGCAGGTACAGAGGGACATCCTGCGGGCCCTCCGTGATGCCGGCAAGACAGTGGTGCTGGTCAACTTCAGCGGCAGCGCCATCGGACTCGAGCCGGAGACGGAAAGCTGCTGCAGCATACTCCAAGCCTGGTATCCCGGACAGGAAGGCGGCACGGCCGTGGCGGAAGTGCTCGCCGGGCGCGTGGCCCCTTCAGGCAAGCTTCCCGTGACGTTCTACCGCAGCACCGACGACCTGCCGCCCTACGAGGACTACTCGATGCAGGGACGCACCTACCGTTTCTTCGAGGGAGAGCCGCTGTTCCCCTTCGGCTCCGGCCTGAGCTACACCGCTTTCGAATACGGCGAGCCGGCAGTCCGCGGCGGCCGCCTCACCGTGAAGCTCACCAACAAAGGCAGCCGCGAAGGGACCGAAACGGTGCAGCTCTACGTGCGGCGCCCCGGTGACGACGGGCCTCGCCTTACGCTGCGCGGCTTCAGGAGAGTCACGCTGGCCGCAGGAGAGAGCGCAAAGGTACATTTCCGCCTGGATGACGAAGTCTTTTCCTGGTGGGACGGCAGTGAGGTCAGGCCCCTTGAAGGAGAGTGGGAGCTGCTGGTCGGCGGCAGTTCGGATGCCCTGAAATGCTGCCGGACGGTACGCCGTTAGCGGCTTTATCCCAGGTATTTGACAATCAAGCGTACGAGCAGGTCGTTAAGAATCTCGACCTGGTACTCGCCCACGGTGGCTTCGATATGGTCGCCGCCTATGCCGCTGTCATTGGTCAGGAAGACGTAGGTGCCGCCGGTGGCTATCGCAAAGAACCTGAGCATAAACTCGGTGTCCTTGTCCACGCCGCTGGACGCTACGGGAATCAGTTTGATGCCCTGGGAGGCATAGTACTCGATGGATTTATGCAGGCTCTCCACGACGCCCTGATGGTCGTGGTGGGCCGGGGCGTCAAGCAGCATAAAAGCGATTTTGGTGCGGGCCTCCGGCCTCCAGGCCAGCTTCTGGATGGAGTGCTCGAGGGCTGTGTGGACGGCCTCAGGATAGTCGCCGCCGCCATCGGCTGACTGCTTGCGGATAAACGAGAGGGTGGAGGAATAATCGCCGCTGAACGGGCTCACGCGGGTCAGGTAATTATCTCCCTCGTCCCTGTAGAACAAGGCGCCGGTGCGTATATCCGCGCCTTTATTCGCCTGCTCCACCTTGCCGAGGATATCCACGAGGTCGGCCTTCAGGAAAGCGATTTCGTCAGACATAGAGCCGGTCGCATCGACGATGAACAGTATGTCAGCCTTAGGCTGCGGGGCATCGAGAGTATAGGTCCCGTAAGAATATTCGTTGAGTTTCACCTCGTCCTGCCAGGTGGTGACCAGAGGCTCGCCCTCAACGGGAGTGCCGTCCAGGGTGATGCTGAGAGAGCCTCCGCCGGCTTGCTGGTCAAACATCCCGACCCAGCAGTCTGCGCGCCCTAAAACATCGGTCCGGGCCATCCAGACCGTCTTTCCGCCCTGCAACAGATGCACGGAAACGCCAGGCGCCGGAGTACCGTCTCCGTTGGCAAGCTTCACCGCTACGCGCCCGGCAGTGTTGAAGCCCCAGTAGCGCGTCATTCCGGAGTAATCCGGACTCTCCTGGGGATCCTGCTCCTGGGGATCCTGCTCCTGCTGCCCTGAATCGGGCTTCGGAGTCATCAACCTGCCCCAGAAAGGCCAGTTGTCCAAATCGTTCCACTCCCCTGCCGTAAGCAGGCCGGGGGCAGCTTGCACCGGGCCCTGACCTTCTCTGCCGGAACCGCCATCAGCGGCCGCACTTTTATCGACAGCCATTTCGCCCGGAGCCCAAGCGCCCTCTTTGCTGCAGGAAAACAGAGCCAGGGCGCATAAAAGAGTAGTGACAATTCGTTTCATAACACGTCGTTTATATCTTAAACGCACCGGCAGCGGAAATCTTGCATCATAAAATTACACGGCGAGGCATTCGTCCATCAGACGGGTAATCTCCTGCTTGTCGAGATTCTGGCCGATGAAGACGATTTTCTGCATCCTGTCGCCATAGACGGGGTCCCAGTCGCGGCGCAGCTGCGGGTCGCGGGCCATCTGCTGTTCGAGCTCGTACTCGTCCATAGTGGCATACCAAAGGCCGGCGTCACGCACAAGCTTCTGGCGCCCGGCCTGCTCGAAGAGGTAGCACTGCCCCGGCTCCGTGGCGAAATAGCACACGCCCTTGGCGCGGATAATGCCGGCGGGCCAGTGCTTGAAGATAAAGTTGTCGAACTTATTGATATCCAGCGGCTCGCGGCGCATATAGACGAAGGTGTCTATGCCATACTCGAGAGCCTCGCCTTCGGCCTCATCCTCATCGTCCTCCCCCTCTATCGCGGCTATCCAGGCGGCGGAAGTGGCGACGGTGTCGAAATCGAACATCCCGGTGTAGATGATTTCATCCAGGTCGATGTCGCCGTAGTCGCACTGCAGCACCTTGGCGCCGGGGTTGATGCCCTTCACGATGGCGCGCAGGCGGCCAAGCTCCTCTGCAGTCAGCTCGGAAGCCTTGTTGAGCAGCACTATGTTGCAGAACTCCAGCTGCTCGATGATGAGCCGCTCGAGGTCTTCTTCGCCTATGTCTTCCCTGCCCAAGGCGTCACCGCCGGCGAACTCGTCTTTCATACGCAGCGAGTCCACCACCGTCACGATGCAGTCCACGTAAGGCACCGCGCCCTTGGTGTACTGCACTCCGAAATTGGGCATAGTGCTGATGGTATTGGCGATGGGAGCGGGCTCGCAGATGCCGCTCGCTTCGATTACTATGTAGTCGAAAGCCTTGGTGGACGCAAGGTCGGCGATCTGGTTCACGAGGTCCATTTTCAGGGTGCAGCAGATGCACCCGTTCTGCAGGGCCACCAGGGAATCGTCTCCCTGGCCCACGATGCCGCCTTTCTGGATAAGGTCGGCGTCGATGTTGACTTCGCCTATGTCGTTGACTATTACGGCGAACTTGATGCCTTTGCGGTTTGCGAGAATACGATTGAGAAGGGTTGTCTTGCCGCTACCCAGATAGCCGGTCAGAAGCAGCACCGGCAGCTGCCTGGTTTCCATATCAATTGTCATAGTCTGTTTCGTCTATTATCCTGCGAAGTTACAATAATTATTTGTAATTCGTAGACTCATCGACAAAGGAACGGTCCTGGCCCGGGACGCAGGTATTATCTAAAGCATATGATTGCGGAAGCCGCCGCAGAAATAAATCACCCTGATAATGTAGCTCTTCATTTCCGATTGACATTTATCTAATCGCAAATACAAGTATTTCAAGTTAAAATCGCTGTCGCTCATATTTAGAATTCTGCCGGGTTTTATATATCTTTGTAAATTCTGTTGTTGATATAACATATTTCCTAATATGGAGGATACGAAATACGAGCATTACGAATCATCTTCGACAAAAGTAGTGTATTTAAAATTCAAGGGCATCATATGCAACTCTCCGGGTAAAGAGAATGACCCGAAGTGGAACGATCCGTTTAATCCGGAGAAAGGTTGGTAAATAGTTATGAAAAAGACAGTTATTATCCTAAGTGCCGTTCTTGCGCTCGCCGCTTGCACAAAGGAAATGGAGCAGCCGTCCCAGGTTTCCGTTCCCTCTTCCAATAAGTATACTTACGACATCACCATTAACCGTGCCGATACCAAGGCTGTGAAAAGCGGATGGGAAGACGGCGATGTGGTGTGCGTGTTCTTCTCCAACATTGCTGCGCCCAAGTACCTGAAATTCACTTATCAGAATTCGGAGTGGACAAAAACGCAGTATAACGGCGCCGAGGCCCAGGATTTCGATTTCCCCGGTGACGGCACTATGACGGCCGTTTACCTCCCTTACGGAAGCGATGCCGTGGTCATTGCCGACGGAGAGTCCTTCAAGTTTGACAAGACATACACCAGTTATTACCTGATGGCCGAGAAGTCTCCCTTCAAGGTGGAGGGTACCATAGTGAGCGGAACGCTCGATATGACGGTCCCGGAGGGTTTCGTGCAGCTGGCTATGCCCGTTTCGGGCTACTTCCGTACTACCGGCGGCATCACGTACACCCTCAAGGGCAATTACATCAAGCCTGTTTCCTTTGACTCTGTCTCGGCCGATGGTACTGTGCACCAGAGCGAAGGCAGTTGCAATGCCCCCGTTACGGGATACATTTATGGCGGTGACATCAATTTCAGCGGCCTGCTGGACCCGGAAGCCAATGGTGTGGAAAAGTCCCACGAGTTCACCTTTATGAACGATAACGGTACTGTTGCGACATACGATGACGTGACTTACCTTCTTTCCGGCAGCAAGACCATCGCATACAGGGATGCCTTCAAGTTCCCGGAAATCAGCAGCAGTGCCTGGAAGGTCCCAGAGCCGGACATCTTGACCATCAATGGCGTCCGCTGGGCCAGATGGAATATCGGCGCTACCTCCGTCGAGGGGTATGGCGATTACTTTTCCTGGGGCGCCGTTTACCCGCAAGCCGGCTACGGGTCGGGAGACTATCGTGAAGGTTCCCTCCGCATCAGCGACTTGACCGCGGTCCAAGATATCGCCACCCAGAAACTGGGAGCAAACTGGCATATACCCACAAAGGCAGAGCTCAATTCCATCTTTGATCAGGAAGGCGTAATCTGGGAATACACCTCGGAGAACGGTGTTGACGGTTACAAGGTGAAAAGCGACGGCGCAACCGACTACATCTTTTTCCCTGCCGCGGGCTGCTGGGAAGGCTCTTTTGAGAATGACGGAGGGTACTATTGGTCGGCAACTAGTAATTATACCTACGGTCGTGCGAGCAATCTATACTTCGAAAATTGGGGAGTTCATCGTGAAGAAAACAACCGCAACCGCGGTTTCTCTATCCGTCCTGTTTACAGTTCCTCCGCGCCATATCCCGGGCCCAAGCCCATCAACGTGGCTGATGCTACAGACGTCGGCAGGGTCATCGGTGCCGATGGCAAAATCTACGATACCGTCGCCGCCGCTGCCGAGGCCGGCGTCACGGCAAGCGGTATGATAGTCTATATCGGCAATGCCGGGAGCGTAGATGAGAGCAGCAGCACTTACAGAGGTCTTGCCCTGGCGCTTACCGATGCCCCGGACGGCGATGGCAGTCAGTGGGATTCCAATCAAAGCGGCTCCACTTGCCTGAGCAGCGCCAATTCCGACTTTTCCCAAATCGTCAAGGTCCTGGACGGCATAGCCAATACGAACACTTTGGTCTCGGACGGCCACACCCACGCAGCCGCTTCCGCTGCCAAGAATTATTCAGTGCCGCTTCCCGCAGAAGGCACCAGCGGCTGGTTCCTGCCCAGTATCGGCCAGTGGAACCTGATTGTAAAGGTACTCTACAAAAAGAGCAGCGGCTTGCAGGAGGGCAGGGAATTTTACACGGCCGCCAATGTGAACCCGATGATTACGGCCGCCGGCGGCACGGGACTCCAAGGCGGCTTCTATTGGTCGAGTTCCGAGCATTCTGCCGAATGGGCGTGGACTTACTATACCGACTGGGGCGGAGCGAATAAACGCGGTAAAACAAACACCATCATAAACTACGTCCGTCCCGTCTTCGCCTTCTAATTTATAATTCGATTTCACGGTGATTGACATCGGCTGGCGCATTCTGCGTAAGCAGCGCACACTTCCTTTTTGGGTAGGGCTGATGCTTACGCCTTTCTCGCAGTTCCAGTTGATTCTAAAAGCTATAATCCGTATTTTAACCCCCTCGAATTCGAGGGGTTTAGGCAGCAAGCCGGGTTAAATGCTTTTACTTTATCTCCGTCCCGCTGGATTGAATCGACAAACTTTATTTGGTCAAGGAATTCCAGCGTTTGAAGGCCGCTGAGCAGCAACTGCTTGGGTGGACTGCGAAGCGAGAGCTTTCAAAGATTAATTATCGTATCCACACAGATGCAATCAAACAAAACTTAATTCCTCAAGAGTATCAGAAAAGCAGGTATCTATCATTTATTGTCAAAAAATGTTCCGGCTCAATGGAATTGTTGTATTCAACCCAGTGGCAATTCGTTTGAAGATTTGACTCTATAACAAGCTCCTTATCCGTCCTGTTCCATATGGTCAGGTGACCTGCCCACTGAGGAGCAGGAGCGCAGCTGAAAACCATCCAAAAGGCAGCAAGTGTGATGAATCTTCTCATTGATGATTGCTAATTGGAATTTACCTTTGTTGGTGAACTATTCTTTCTTCTCTCCGAAAGGATTCAAATCCACGTACTGCCCGACTGTGCGGTCATAGTGGCGGAGAATCGGCGGAGTTGGAGTTAGGTCATAATAGTCCAGACGGTCAATCTCTACACGGAAATAAGCCAGGGACTTATAGTCAGGGTAAAGTCTGGACAGGACCGGATTGGTGTCGTATATTTCTTTGCAAATATCATCCGGGATATCAAACTCGGCATCTCCGCTCACGCGGACGGAGATGTTTCCATTCCGGGAAAGTATCTC
>ONLD01000077.1 GCA_900318565.1 uncultured Bacteroidales bacterium | reverse complement strand
GAGGCGCAGGAGCTGGGCGATTGCGTAAATGCGGTCGTCGGTGGGGCGGCAGATGTAGTCCAGCAGCTGCTCTGCGCTCCAGTCGTCGAATTTCTTCTTGTGGATGTGGCAGCAGCCGTTCTCCAGGGAGCGCATAGCCTTGAGGATGCTCTCCTCAAGAGTGCGGCCTATGCTCATCACTTCGCCGGTAGCCTTCATCTGGGTGCCGAGCTCGTTGGAGGCTTCCGTGAACTTGTCGAAGGGGAAACGGGCCACCTTCGCCACCACGTAGTCGATTGCAGGCTCGCAGCAGGCGGGGGCTCCGGCTATCATAATCTCGTCCAGGGTGAGGCCCACGGCTATTTTCGCGGTCACGCGGGCGATGGGGAAGCCGCTGGCCTTCGAGGCGAGCGCCGACGAACGGGACACCCTCGGATTCACTTCGATGAGGTAGTACTTGAACGAGAGCGGGTCGAGTGCGAACTGCACGTTGCAGCCGCCTTCGATGCCCAGCGCCCTGATGAGCTTCAGGGCGGAGTCGCGCAGCAGCTGGTATTCCTTGTCGGTCAGCGTCTGTGCGGGCGCCACGACCATCGAGTCGCCGGTGTGCACGCCTACGGGGTCCACGTTCTCCATACTGCACACTGCAATCGCAGTGTCGGCGGAGTCGCGCATCACCTCGAACTCTATCTCCTTGTAGCCCTTGATGCTCTTTTCCACGAGCACCTGGTGCACGGGCGAAAGGGCGAGGGCGTTGCGCATCAGGTCGCGCAGCTGCTCGGGATCGTCGGCGAAGCCGCCGCCTGTGCCGCCCAGGGTGAATGCCGGGCGCAGGATTACCGGATAGCCGATTTCCTCGGCGACACGGACTCCGTCTTCTATGCTGTAGCAGATTTCGGAAGGAATCACGGGCTCGCCTATGCTGATGCAGAGCTCCTTGAATTTTTCGCGGTCTTCGGCCTTTTCGATGCCTTCGAAGGAGGTGCCGAGGATTTCGACTCCGCACTCGTCGAGCACGCCCTTGCGGGCAAGCTGCACGGCGAGGTTGAGGCCGGTCTGGCCGCCGAGGCCCGGGACTATGGCGTCCGGACGCTCGTAACGTATGATCTTGGCTATGTATTCAAGTTTGAGAGGCTCCATATACACCTTGTCGGCGATATGGGTGTCGGTCATAATGGTGGCCGGATTGGAATTGGCGAGGATGACCTCGTAGCCCTCTTCCTTGAGCGCAAGGCAGGCCTGTGTGCCGGCATAATCGAATTCTGCCGCCTGTCCGATGACGATAGGACCGGAGCCTATCACCATTACTTTATGTATATCAGTCCTTCTGGGCATTTTTCTGCTCCTCCATCATTTTAATGAACTTGTCTATCAGGGAAATAAAGTCGTGCGGGCCGGGGCCTGCCTCCACCTGGAACTGGTAGCCCAGCACGCGGTCCTGCAGATTCTCGAAGCCCACCACGTAGCCCTCGGGTACGGTCACGTGCGTGGCGGTGAGGGCGGTGCCTTCCACGCTGGGGAAGCACCAGGTCTGGTTGAGCACGGCAATTCCGATGCGGCCGGTCTGCAGGTCGCGTACGGGATGGTCGCCGTGAATTCCGCAGCCCAGCTTTTTAGCCTTTGCTCCGTATTCTTCGCCGATGATCTCGCCGCCCAGCCCGATTCCGAACACTGGCCTGCGTCCCTTGAATTCGCGGTACAGGCTTGCGAGCCCGGGTACGTCCAGCACGCTGTCCGGACCGTTGGAAAGCAGGATGCCGTCAGGATTGTAAGAAAGCACCGTCTCCGCGGGGGTGTTGTAGGGCACGATGACCACGTTGCAGCCCTTGGCGGTCAGCAGGCGCAGCACGGAATGCTTGATGCCGTAGTCCACGGCCACGACCTGGTAGAGGTGGTTGGGAGTGCGGGTAAGCCAGCGCTTGCGGCAGCTCACCTTCGGCACCCAGCTTTCCTGGCGGGGCGTCTGCGCTATGAGCTTGAGCGCCTCTTCGTCGGGCAGTTCTTCTTCCACGATAGCCGCCATAGGACGGCCGTTGTCGCGTATGACCTTCGTCAGCAGGCGGGTGTCGATGCCGCTGAGGCACGGAATTCCGTGGTCCTCAAGCTCTTCCTCGAGTGTCTTGGTCATACGGAAATTGCTCGGGGTGTCGCAGCACTCGCGTACCACGATGCCTCCGATGGCAGGGACTTTGGATTCGAAATCCTCGTCGGTGATGCCGTAGTTGCCGATCAGCGGATAGGTCATAACCACGATCTGTCCGGCGTAGGACGGGTCGGAGATGATTTCCTGATAACCGACTACGGAAGTGTTGAATACGATTTCACAGACGCTACGGCGGTCTGCGCCGAAGCCGACTCCGTGGAAAACCATTCCGTTTTCAAGCACAAGTTTTTTCTTTGGCCGAATCATATACTAAATAACCGTTATAAAAAGTCTTTGTGATGCGTCCTTGAACTTCCATCCCCTCGAAAGGAGTTGACCGCCCCTTGGAAAGGAAGGTCAGAGGGTCGATGCGGTAGCGCTCTTCCAGGTCGATGATGCACAGGTCGGCTTTCTCTCCCGCCTTCAGCTCTCCTCCGGGCAGTCCGAAAGCCTTCCGGGGGCCTTTGCAGAGAGTTTCGAGCAGCCTTTCCAGGCTCACGCGTCCGCTCTTTACTAAATATGTGTAGAGCACCGGGAATGCGGTCTCGAGGCCCACGACGCCCATTGCGCTGTCCTTCAGTCCGAGGCTCTTCTGGGCGGCGGTGTGCGGCGCGTGGTCTGTGGCAATGGCGTCGATAGTGCCGTCCAGCAGGCCCTCGATGAGGGCTTCCCGGTCTTCGGCGCTGCGCAGGGGCGGGTTCATCTTGAAACGTCCGTCTTCCTGCATCTGGTCTTCGCACAGCACAAGGTAGTGGGGAGCCGTCTCGCAGCTCACCCGGAGCCCGCGGGCCTTTGCCTCGCGTATGAGCTCCACGCTGCGGGCCGAGGAAATGTGGCACACGTGGTAGCGGCAGCCCGTCTCCTCGCAGAGCCGCAGGTCCCGCTCAATCTGGCGCCACTCGCTTTCGGAGCAGATGCCCTTGTGGCCGTGGGCTGCGCACCAGCGTCCGTCGTGGATGTAGCCGCCTGCCAGCAGGGAATTGTCTTCGCAGTGGGCCGCTATGATGCAGCCGTTTTCAGCGGCGAGGCGGAATGCTTTCCGCATAACCTCCTCGTCCTGTACTCCGGAGCCGTCGTCGGAAAAAGCGGCGCAGAATGGCTTCAGGGCCGGTATGTCCACGAGCTCAAGTCCCTTCCTGCCCTTGGTTATGGAGCAGTAGGGGAGCACCTGGATGACGGCGTCTTTCCTTATTATTCTCAGCTCTTCCTCCAGGTGCTCCGGGCTGTCCGGCACCGGGTCGAGGTTGGGCATCGCGCAGACGGTTGTGTAGCCTCCGCGGGCGGCTGCCATCGAGCCGCTGAGAATTGTCTCTTTCTCGGGATTGCCGGGCTCGCGGAAATGCACGTGGATGTCTGCGAATCCGTAGCTGATAAGCCCGCCGCGGGCGTCCACCGCAGTTACCCCTTCGGGGGCCGGGATGCCTATGGCTTCTATGCGCCCGTCGCTGATGAGGACGGAACTCTTCCGCAGGACTCCTTCGGAGAGCGCGAAACAGTTGTCTATGAACAATTTACCTTCCATTCATAAAAAAGGACAGCCCTGTCAGCTGTCCTATTGGTCCTATATAAAATATGAGTAGAGCTCAGTGTCCATTTCCGTGCGCATTTGTGCAAAGATATATAAAAACTCCGGAATGAGGAAATATTTTTATGAACAATTGACTGTGGATAAATAGTCGTATTTTGTTTGTATGAATCAGCGCAAAAAATGTAACTTTGCACCAAGTGTATACAGCTATGGAAAAGATCTACTCAGGAAAGACCAAGGATGTATTTTCCTTGGAAAATGGTAACTATCTTCTCAAGTTCAAGGATGATTGCACGGGAAAGGACGGAGTCTTCGATCCCGGCGAAAATTCTGTAGGTCTCACAATTGAGGGCGTGGGAGATGTCAATCTCCGTATGTCCATCTACTTTTTCGAAAAGATCAACGCCGCCGGCATCCGCACCCACTATGTAAGTGCCAACCTTGCCGACACCACGATGGAAGTGCTTCCCGCCAAAGTCTTCGGCAAGGGCTTGGAGGTCATCTGCCGCCGCAGGGCAGTGGGCAGTTTCATCAGGCGCTATGGCGAATACATTGAGCCCGGCACCCCTCTCCCCGAGTATGTGGAGATGACGTTCAAGAACGACGCCAAGGGTGATCCGCTCGTGACCCGCGACGGCCTCGTAGTGCTTGGAGTGATGAGCGAAAAGCAGTACGACGACATCAAGGAAATGACCCGCAAGGTGACGCGCATCGTCCAGGACGAGATGGCGGCCCGCGGGATGGAACTCTACGACATCAAGTTCGAATTCGGTTACGATTCCGCCGGGGAAGTGATGCTGATAGATGAAATAGCCTCCGGCAATATGCGCGTATATAAGGACGGCGCCTATATCGACCCGATGACTCTCTCCAAACTCTTTTTCGAGAAGTAGTATGAAAGTCGGAGTGCTTATGGGGTCCAAGAGCGACTGGGGAGTGATGTCCGCAGCGTGCGAGGTCCTCGAAGAATTCGGCGTACCCTATGAAAAGAAGGTGCTCAGCGCCCATCGTACGCCGGCCGAGTTTACTGAATATATGACTACAGCCCGCAGCCGCGGGCTTAGTCTCGTAATAGCAGGCGCGGGCGGAGCGGCCCACCTTCCCGGAATGGCCGCAGCCCTGACCACGCTTCCCGTCATAGGAGTGCCGATAAAGAGCGCAGCCCTCTCCGGTGTGGATTCGCTGCTCTCCATCGTGCAGATGCCTTCGGGCATACCGGTAGCGACTATGGCGATTGACGGAGCCAAGAACGCAGCACTGTATGCCGTTTCGGTACTTGCGCTCCAGGATGCCTCCCTTGAGGCCGCGCTTGCGGCCTTCCGGAAAAAACAGGCCGATAAAGTCTTGCAGACAGAACTATAGACAATGGACATACACCGCATTTACGTAGAAAAGTATTCGGAGTTTCAAGTCGAGGCTGAGAGCCTCCTGCGCGAATTCAACGAAAACCTTTCTCTGGGCCTCCGTTCCCTGAGGCTGATCAATGTCTATGACCTCTTCGGATTCAGCGACACTCTCCTCCGGAAGTGCCGCTACTCCGTTTTCGGAGAGAGCGTGACCGACAGCGTCAGCGATTCCTGCCCCCTGGAAGGTAAGAAATACCTTGCCGTGGAGTACATACCCGGGCAGTTCGACCAGAGGGCGTCTTCCGCCGTGGAGTGCGTCCACCTCATCGACCCCGATGCCCAGGTTGACATACGCTCTTCGCGCCTCCTGATTTTCGACGACGACATTTCCGATGCAGCCCTCGCGGCGATACGCCACTACTTTATAAATGAAGTGGAGTGCAGGGAGAAAGACCTTTCCCGGCTGGAAGCCCCCGGCAAGGCGGAGGTGCGGCCGCTTCGCTCCCTGGACGGGTTCCTCGATATGCAGCCCGCGGATTATCCGGCTTTCTGCCGCGACTGGGGCCTTGCGATGAGCACGGACGACCTTGCCGAAGTGATGAAGTATTTCCGCGCCGAGGGCCGCAATCCTTCCGAGACCGAAATCCGCATCCTCGACACCTACTGGAGCGACCATTGCCGCCACACGACCTTCACCACCTGCCTCGACAGCGTGGAGGTGGAGGATTCCTTCATCAAGCCCGCCGTGGAGGCGTCGCTGGAGGAATTCAAGGCCGTGCGCAAGGAACTCGGACGGGAAGACAAGCGTTTCTGCCTTATGGAACTGGCCACGATCGGAGCGAGGTGCCTGCGGGCCCGCGGCCTGCTGGACGACCTCGAGCAGAGCGAAGAGAACAACGCCTGCAGCATTTTCATAGATGCCGACGTGGACGGAGCGACCGAGAAATGGTTGCTCCAGTTCAAGAACGAGACTCATAACCATCCTACCGAAATCGAACCTTTCGGCGGGGCCTCGACCTGCCTCGGCGGTGCTATCCGCGACCCGCTCTCAGGCCGTGCCTACGTCTATCAGGCTATGCGCGTCACCGGCGCCGGCGACATACTCGCCCCCGTGTCGGAGACCCTGAAGGGCAAGCTCCCGCAGAGGGTCATCAGCCGCAAGGCGGCGGCCGGCTACTCCAGCTACGGCAACCAGATCGGACTTGCGACCACCCACGTCCGCGAAATCTACCACCCCGGATACACGGCCAAGCGCCTGGAAGTCGGCGCCGTGGTGGGCGCTGTGCGGGTGAAGGACGTGCGCCGTGAAAGCCCCGTGCCCGGCGACGTGATATTGCTTCTTGGCGGCCGTACGGGAAGGGACGGCATAGGAGGTGCTACCGGTTCATCGAAGAGCCATACGGGCACTTCGCTCGAGACCGCGGGCAGCGAGGTGCAGAAGGGCAACGCCCCGGAAGAGCGTAAACTCCAGCGCTTGTTCCGCCGCCCCGAAGCCACGCGCCTCATCAAGAAATCCAACGACTTCGGCGCCGGCGGCGTCAGCGTAGCCATCGGCGAGCTGGCTCCCGGGCTTGAAATCCACCTGGACAGGGTGCCGGTCAAGTATTCCGGACTCAACGCCACCGAGCTCGCGATCAGCGAGTCTCAGGAGCGTATGGCCGTTGTCGTCGCCGCCTCGGACCGTGCCGAATTCGAGCGCCTCGCAGCGCGGGACAATATCGAGGTCAGCCACGTGGCCGACGTGACCGGAGACGGCCGTATGCGTATGTACTACGGCTCCACCCTGGTCGCCGACCTGAGCCGGGACTTCATTGACAGCGCCGGCGCCGTACACCACGCCCGCGCGAGTGTGGCCGCCCCGGTGCAGAAAGATCCCTTCACAAGGACCCCTGCGGGGGAGAGCCTGGGCGAGCGCCTGACCTCGCTTATGCAGGAGCCTAATGTCTGCTCGCAGAAGGGACTCGTGGAAATGTTCGATTCGACCATAGGCCGTTCCACCGTACTTATGCCTTACGGCGGAGTCACCCAGCAGACCGAGACCCAGGTCTCGGTGCAGAAACTCCCCGTGGACGGCTATACCGATACCGCCAGTATGATGGCCTTCGGCTTCAACCCCGACCTCAGCAGCTGGAGCCCGTACCACGGTGCCGCTTACTCCGTGGTTGAGGCTTGTGCCAAGGTCGTTGCCGCCGGCGGCGACTGGTCGGGAATGCGCTTCTCCTACCAGGAGTATTTCGAGCGTCTCGGAAGCGACCCCCATCGCTGGGGCAAGCCTCTTTCCGCCCTGCTCGGCGCGCTGCGTATGCAGCTTGCCCTCGGCCTTCCGTCAATCGGCGGCAAGGACTCTATGAGCGGCAGTTTCGAGAAGCTTGACGTGCCGCCGACCCTTATCGCTTTCGGCATCACGACCGTCAAGGCTTCCAAGGTGATTTCGCCCGAGTTTAAGTGGGAAGGCAACAGGATTTATCTTGTGCGCCACCGCCCGCTGCCGGATTATATGCCCGATACTGAGCAGCTTAAGGCCGGATGGAACTTCGTCCGCGACCACATCGCGTGCGGAGACATCGTGTCCGCCTGGGCAGTCGGCTTCGGCGGGGTTGCGGAGGCTCTCGTGAAGATGTGCTGGGGCAACGAGTTCGGCGCCAGCGTGAAAACCGACGAGCGTACGCTCTTCGACCTCTCCTACGGTTCGGTCGTGGTCGAGTCCTGCGTGCCTCTGGATGATCCGAAGGCGGAGTACCTCGGCGTGGTCACCGACGGTGAAGACGGCCTGCTGCGCATCAACGGCAGCAGAATAGACATTGATTCCCTTAAGGCAGCGTCCGACGGTGTGTTTTCCCGTATCTATCCGCAGAACTGCCCTCCCAAGGGCCCCGCGCCGCTTCGCGTCAAAGCCCCCGAGAGTGCGAAGAAGTTCCGTTA
>ONLD01000075.1 GCA_900318565.1 uncultured Bacteroidales bacterium | reverse complement strand
TTTATGGTGCTGGCTCCCGAGAGCGAACTTGTCGGGGAGCTGACAGCCGCATCCTGCAAGGAGCAGGTGGCCGCATACCTTGCCGAAGTCAAGAAGAAGACTGAGCGTGAGCGCATTGCGGAGACCAAGACCGTGACGGGCGTGTTTTCCGGTTCCTACGGCATCAACCCTCTGACTGGTGAGCGCATCCCTATCTGGATTTCCGAATATGTGCTTGCGGGCTACGGCACGGGTGCCATTATGGCAGTGCCTGCCCACGACAGCCGCGACTACGCGTTTGCGCGCAAGTTCAACCTGCCCATAGTGCCCATCATCGAGGGCTGCGACGTGTCGGAAGAGTCTTTCGACGCCAAGGAAGGCAAGATGTGCAACTCCGGTTTCCTCAACGGGCTGGATGTCAAGGAGGCTATCGAGAAGGCCAAGGACTATGTTGAGGAAAAGGGGCTTGGACGCAGGAAGACCAACTGGCGCCTGCGTGACGCCATTTTCTCCCGCCAGCGCTATTGGGGCGAACCTTTCCCCATCTACTACAAGGACGGCATCCCTTATCCCGTGCCCGAGGAGGAGCTGCCGCTGCGGCTCCCCGAAATCAGCTCCTACAAGCCCACCGGCGAGGCTCCGCTCTCGCGCGCCAAGGACTGGACCTACAAAGGCTATCCTCTCGAGACCTCTACTATGCCGGGTTTCGCGGGCTCCAGCGCATACTATCTGCGCTATATGGACCCCCACAATTCCGAGGCGCTCGTGTCCCGCGAGGCCGACGAGTACTGGCGTTCCGTTGACCTGTATGTGGGCGGTACGGAACACGCCACGGGGCATCTTATCTACTCCCGCTTCTGGAACAAGTTCCTCTTCGACCTGGGCTATGTCTGCGAAGACGAGCCTTTCCGCAAGCTCGTGAACCAGGGAATGATACAGGGCCGTTCCAATTTCGTGTACCGTATCGTCGGCACCAATACCTTCGTCTCCGCCGGTCTCAAGGACGGGTACGACACGACTGAGATTCACGTGGACGTGAACATAGTCTATAACGACCGCCTCGATCTCGAAGCCTTCAAGAAGTGGCGTCCGGAATTCGCCGATGCGCAGTTCGTGCTGGAAGACGGCGAATACCGCTGCGGATGGGCCATAGAGAAGATGAGCAAGTCGATGTACAACGTGGTCAACCCGGATTTGATCTGCGATACCTACGGAGCCGATACGCTCCGCCTTTACGAAATGTTCCTCGGCCCGGTGGAGCAGAGCAAGCCCTGGGACACGAAGGGCATCGACGGCGTGAACCGCTTCCTGAAGAAGTTCTGGAGGCTCTTCTACAACCGTTCCGAGTGGCTTGTCACCGACGAAAAAGCCACTCCCGAAGAGCTCAAGGCGCTCCATAAGCTGATAGGCAAGGAGCAGGAAGACATTGAAAACTTCTCATTCAATACTACTATCAGCGCATTTATGATAGCAGTGAACGACCTGACGGCTCTGGGTTGCAACAAACGCGAAATCCTTCAGCCTCTCGTGGTGCTGCTCAGCCCCTTCGCTCCGCACATTGCGGAAGAGCTTTGGGAGAAGCTCGGCGGCAAGGGGTCGGTAGCTTATGCCTCTTTCCCCGAGTTCGTGGCTGCGTATGCCGCTGAGGATACCATCACCTATCCTGTCCAGTTCAACGGCAAGATGCGCTTCACCCTCGACCTTCCGAAGAGTGCCTCCCCTGCAGAAGTGGAGAAGAGTGTCCGTGAGGCCGAGATGACTCCTAAGTATGTGGGAGAGCAGAAAATAGTCAAAGTGATAGTGGTGCCCGGAAGAATCGTTAACGTGGTCGTGAAATGAAAACGCGGGATGTTTTGAGGACGGTTTGGGAGTATGGGGCGCTGACCGTGGCCTGCTTCATATTCGGTTTCGCCTGGGAGTGCTTTATGATTCCCAACGGAATGTCGGCGGGCGGTATGATGGGTCTTTGTACCATCGTCCAGTATGCCACCGCAGGTCTCATTCCGGCCCAGTATTCATATATTGCCATCAACGCCCTGCTTATCATAGTGGCAGTGCTGGCTATGGGTATCGGGTTCGGATTCAAGACGATTTATTGTATCATAATTTCGACGGTTGCGATGGAACTGCTGTCCGGATGGTCTTTCCTCCACAGCGTGCCGGGGCATTTTTTCTTTGTCAAGGAGACTATTCTGATACCCATCCTCGCCGGTGTGACTGAGGCGGTGGGAATAGGCGTTGTGCTGCGCTACGGCGGGAGCACAGGAGGGACCGACATCGTGGCGCTGATGATCAACAAGTACTGGCCGGTGGCCCTGAGCTCGGCTTTCCTGATTTCCGACCTCGTGGTCATCTCCTTGCTCCTGTTCCTTCCGGACAAGACCTTCTCGGATGCTTGCTACGGTCTCGTGGAAGTGGTGATTTTCTCTATGATTATCGATTTCGTGGTGGGCGGAAAGAAGTCTTCCTACCAGTTGATGGTATTCTCCGACAAGCATAAGGAAATCGCCGACTATATCACTGACGTGATGTCCCGCGGCGTGACTCTGCTTCGTGCCCAGGGCTGGTACACCAAGCAGGACAGGAACGTGCTGCTTATCCTTATCAGCCAGAAAGAGTTCCCCGAGCTTTCAAGGGTTATAAAGAATATTGACCCGCGCGCATTTATGAGCGTGTCGCCTACCAATAGTGTATATGGAGAAGGCTTTGATGAAATAAAAGCCGGAATCAAGAAACATCGCAAAAAAAATGGCAATGAATAAAAAATCAATACTCACAATCTTTAAAGAGTATTCCCTGATTACCCTCGGTATCTTGCTTTATGTCACGGGGTGGGCCGTTTTCCTGGTCCCCAACAACCTGGTCGGCGGAGGCGTTTCCGGTGTGGCGTCGATTATACAGTACGGTACAAGGGGATTTATAAAAATCGGTACGACTTATTTTGTAATCAACGCCATTCTGCTCGTCATAGCCTTGTTTACGCTCGGCAAGAGTTTCGGCGGCAAGACTGTCTTCGCCGTGATTCTGGCTTCCGTCGGACTGAACGTGTTCCAGGATCTGATTCCTGCGGAAATCATACAAACACTGGCCGTCGACAACGGCAAGCTTATGAGTACCATAATGGGAGGCATTATGGTCGGCGTCGGAATCGGACTCACTATGTCGCAGGGCGGCAGTTCCGGTGGCACCGATATTATCGCCCTGATAGTCAATAAGTACAGGAATGTGTCTCCCGGCCGTATGATTCTATTGATGGATGTGGTGATTATCCTGTCTTCTATGCTGGTGCCTTCCTATACCGCCGACGGAGCCTTGCTGCCCTGGACGGAGAAGGTGACTACGGTGGTCTATGGTTTTATACTCGTGATGGTCAACAGCACGGTCATAGACCTTTACCTTTCCGGCTCCCGCCAGTCGGTGCAGGTATTTATCCTTTCGAAGAAATACGAGCAGATTGCCGATACCATCACCCACGAGCTCCGCAGGGGAGTGACCGTGCTTGACGGCAAGGGCTGGTACACCAAGCACAGCACGGAAGTGCTAATGGTGATTACCCGCAAGACCGACCTCAGCATTCTTCTGCGCGCCATCAAGTCCATCGACCCTGATGCCTTTTTGTCAGTCTCTTCCGTGACTGGAGTTTATGGCAAGGGCTTCGACCAGATCAAGGAAAGAGTCAAGATAAATAAAGATATTTCGAAAGAATCGTAAACTTCAGAATTTACCCCCTTTCGTACTACCCGGCGGTCGGAGCTAATGTTTATATTTGGCTCCGCTATGAAAAGACAAATTCCTGCTCATCAGGCATTGCGGATGCTGATACTGGTATCGCTGCCGCTTCTGCTGATTTCGGACGCTTTGGCTTCCGGCGGCTTTCCTGGCCCGGGAAAACTTAGCGCCGACATCTTTTCTTCCATTCTGCTGCTGATGGCATACCCGTCATCGCAGGATCCTCTTCAGCCTTCGCTGATGATCGTTCCGTCGGCACTTCTGCTTTCGCTTCCTCTGCTGTTCATTCCGGCAGCGGCGGGCATACGCAACCTTCCGTCGCTCGCCGGGGCCGCCGCGGCTCTGTGGCTGCGGGCCGAACGGAAGTTCAGCGAAGTGCCATTGCTGTTTCACGTCTCGGCGGTGTGGCACTGGACCGATGATTATATGTATCTGGTGCACCTCGCACTCGTACTGGGAGCCGGTCTGCTGCTGGCCTGGCTTCCGCATTCAGGCTTTTCGGACTGGTTCGGCGCAGGCGCGATGCTCGTGCTCTTCGGCCTCGAGTATTATCGCATCTACACGCGCAGGACCGTGTTCCTGCGACAATGCCGGGAAGACGAAATCAAGCGCGGGCAGAAGGGGGCCGGGTTCAAGATGCCTGTCCAGTATGTGGATTCGGACTGCCGGAGCGCATCGATCTACAATGACGTGGTCCGTATAATGGAGGCCAGCAGGCCATACCTGCAGGAAGATTTTACGATTGACGATCTGGCCCGGATGACGCGTACCAATCGCCTCTACTTATCTAAGTCGATAAATTTCCACTCCGGGCGCAACTTTAATCAGCTAATTAATTATTACCGTGTAAAGTATGCGGTGGCGCTGATTAAAAAAGATCCGTCGCTGAAGATGTCTGAAGTCGCCACAATGTGCGGCTTCCACACCGTGGTGTCGTTCAATATGGCTTTCAAGCTGAATGAGCGCATTACGCCCAGTGAATTCGCCCGCAGTTTGAAGACGCTGCACTGATTATCCGGAGACCACCGGAGGCCAGGAGAGCGGGGGAGGGGCGATTATGTCCATCGGACTGTGCTTCACCGGATGCTCGAACTGTATCCTATGGGCGTGGAGGCATATGCTGCCGTCAGGATTCGAACGGGGCGCGCCGTACTTCAGGTCGCCCTTGATGGGGCAGCCCAGATGCGAGAGCTGGCAGCGTATCTGGTGATGCCGGCCCGTGAGAAGCTCCACTTCGACGAGATGATAGCGCTCGGTGCTGCCGACAAGGTGGTAATTCAGCTTGGCGATTTTGGCCCCGGGGCGCTCGGTCGTGATGTAGGACTTGTTTTTGGGCTCGTTCTTTATTATCCAGTCCTCGAGATGTCCTTCGGCGGGCTCGGGCCTCTCGCAGCACAGCGCCCAGTAGGTCTTGTGCACTCCTCCTTCCCGGAACATTGCGGACAGGCGCCCCAGGGCCTTGCTTGTCTTGGCAAGCACGCATATGCCGCTGACCGGCCTGTCGAGGCGGTGGGGGATGCCAAGAAAAACCTGCCCGGGCTTGGCGTCGCGCTCGGCGATGAGGGCTTTGTAGGCATCTGCAATGCATTCGTCGCCGGTTTTGTCGCCCTGGGTGATTTCTCCGGGGAGCTTGTTTACCACCAGCAGGTGGTTGTCTTCATATAGTATGCGCGAAGTCAGGTCGGCCTTCTCTTCGCTTGAGAGTTGTCTGTAAACCATAGTGCAAAGATAATCAATTCTGACAATTTGTCACAATTCGGCTCTTGGCAAAGGATTTGATGTTTGCATTTCCGGACCGTCGGCCTGAATGGCGGCGGGCAGTAAAATTGTAAAACAAAAAAAAGAATTTAGAATATGGGAAAAATTATTGGAATCGATCTCGGCACCACCAATTCTTGCGTGGCCGTAATGGAAGGCAATCAGCCTACAGTAATTATCAACGATGAAGGCGCCCGTACGACGCCGTCAGTAGTGGCTTTCACCGATGGCGGTGAGCGTAAAGTCGGCTCTCCTGCCAAGCGTCAGGCCATCACCAATCCTAAGAATACGATTTTCTCCATCAAGCGCTTTATGGGCGAGACCTACGATCAGGTCAGCACGGAGGTGGGCCGCGTGCCTTATAAGGTCAACCGCGGCGACAACAATACTCCTCGCGTGGACATCAACGGCCGTCTGTACAGCCCTCAGGAGATTTCCGCTATCATTCTCCAGAAGATGAAAAAGACTGCCGAGGATTACCTCCGTCAGCCTGTCACCGAGGCCGTCATCACCGTGCCTGCATACTTCTCCGACAGCCAGCGTCAGGCTACCAAGGAAGCAGGCAAGATTGCGGGTCTGGATGTGAAGCGTATCATCAACGAGCCCACGGCTGCCGCTCTTGCGTACGGTCTGGACAAGAAGAACAAGAATATGAAGGTCGCTGTCTATGACCTTGGCGGCGGTACTTTCGATATTTCCATCCTGGAACTCGGCGACGGCGTGTTCGAGGTGCGTTCCACCAACGGTGACACCCACCTTGGCGGCGACGATTTCGACCAGGCCATCATCGACTGGCTCGCCGGCGAGTTCGCTTCCGAGAACGGCGGAATGGACCTCAAGAAGGATCCTATGGCTCTCCAGCGTCTTAAGGAGGCTGCCGAGAAGGCAAAGATCGAGCTCTCCAACGCTGCGTCCGCAGAGATCAACCTGCCTTACATCACCGCAGTTGACGGTATGCCCAAGCACTTGGTCAAGACCCTCAGCCGTGCGAAGTTCGAGATGCTTTGCGACAACCTCTTCCGCCGCACCATCGAGCCTTGCCGCAAGGCCCTCGAGGATGCCAAGCTGAGCGCATCCCAGATCGACGAAGTCCTGCTCGTGGGCGGTTCCACCCGTATCCCCAAGGTGCAGGAAATGGTCAAGGAGTTCTTCGGAAAGGAACCCAACAAGAGCGTCAACCCCGACGAGGTGGTAGCTATCGGTGCCGCTATCCAGGGCGGCGTGCTGACCGGCGACGTGAAGGACGTGCTCCTTCTGGACGTGACTCCTCTGAGCCTCGGTATCGAGACCCTCGGCGGCGTGATGACCAAGCTCATCGAGTCCAACACCACCATTCCTGCCAAGAAGAGTCAGGTGTTCAGTACGGCTGCCGACAACCAGCCTTCCGTGGAAATCCGCGTGCTGCAGGGCGAGCGCCCTATGGCCAAGGACAACAAGCAGATCGGTGTGTTCCACCTGGACGGCATCGCTCCCGCACCGCGTGGCATACCTCAGATCGAGGTGAGCTTCGATATCGACGCCAACGGTATCCTGAGCGTGTCCGCAAAGGATAAGGCTACCGGCAAGGAGCAGAGCATCAGGATAGAGGCGAGCAGCGGCCTGAGCGATGCAGAAATCCAGCGTATGCGTGACGAGGCCAAGGCCAACGAAGAGGCCGATAAGGCCGAGAAGGAACGCGTGGACAAGATCAACAACGCAGACGCGATGGTGTTCCAGACCGAGAAGAACCTCAAGGAGTACGGCGACAAGATTCCTGCGGAGAAGAAGTCCGCTATCGAGAATGCTTGCTCCGAGCTGAAGAAAGCGGTCGAGGCCAAGGACCTTGGCGCGATCGAGAAGTGGAACGGCGAGCTCGAGCAGGCCTGGCACGCGGCATCCGAAGATATGGCCAAAGCGGCCCAGGGCGGTGCCCAGGGTCCTCAGGGCGGCGGCTTCAACCCCGGTGACGGCGGCTTCAACCCCGGCGGACAGCAGGGCCCTCAGGGCGGTCCCGGTCCGGACTACGGGAACAATGCTCCCGACGAACAATAAAAATAGCGGCTTCGGCCGCTTTTTTTTTATTGTTCGTGAACGAACTACCATCCCCCTGCACCCCCAGGGGACTGAGGGGCGATCCCCTCAGACACCCCCGGCAAAATAGTGGCTTCGGCCGCTTTTTTTATTGTTCGTCGTACGAACTACAATCCTCCTGTGCCCCAGGGGACTGAGGGGAGAGCCCCTCAGACACCCCCGGTTGCTGCGCTCCGAAATCTGCAGTAGTCCATCCGGCTGCTGGCGCGGCCAGCTATTATCCTCCTGTGCCCCAGGGGACTGAGGGGAAGGTTTCCATCGCCGTGCCGTACGGATTCTGCGGAGAAATGTCTGAGCGTGACTGAGGGTCCAAACTTTGGACCCTCAGTCACGAAAACCAGGGTAAATCGTGGCCGAGGGTCCAGCCGATGGACCTTCAGTCAATGTCGCTCCATCACCCACTCTGCAGGCAGTGGCAGTCCAGTAGAGGGCGTGATTTCTTTCGTCGGAATATAGCCATCTGAAGAGCCGGGCGCGGCTAACCGAGAATCTGCAGTACTTCTTCGTACGAAAACCCGGTCACTCGGGCAAGTTGTTTGGCGTCAGCATTGAAGCGCCTTTGCATCTGCAGCAGTAATTCCCTTTTATCATCGGATGACAGTTCCTGAATGGTGCCGGTCCTGAACAACGAGCGGCTAAGGTCTTGAACCGCTTGGGTCAAGACTTGGTCGCGGAAGGCTGGAGACGGGCTCTTCTCGAGCTTCAGCCGGGCTTTGGAAGAAGTCGTGATGAAGAAATTGAGACGTTTCGGTGTTCCGAATAAAGATTCCAGGAATCTGACAGGTATATAGGATTGCGGAAGAATGAATCCGCCAGTGCCGAGAATGCTGTCAGGATTGAGTTCGGCCTTGCTCTTGAGGAGCCTGCGGCGTTTGCTTTGGGATAGTTCCGACAATTTCCGCCCTTGCGCTTCAGAGCGGTTGAATATGGTATTGCCGCTTCCCCAAGGATACTGTGAAGGGTGCGTGCACAGATTGGCTGCGACAGGATTGTCGATTGTATATGCAATACCCCGTTCCAGGGATTCATCATACCTGCTCAATTCCCGGATGTCAACTGTATTCCTGCGAAGCAAGCTGCGTATGCCGTAT
>ONLD01000074.1 GCA_900318565.1 uncultured Bacteroidales bacterium | reverse complement strand
TTCCAGAACACGGTCTGGTAGCCGCGGTTGCCTGCGGGCATATTCATCGAGTGGACCACCTGCTGGAAGTAGTTGTCGATGACTTTTGATAGGGTGCGCTGCTTGATGTTGAGTTCCACGACGTCATCGAGGTGCTCGAGGTAGTCGTCGCCGTAGTCCTTGCGGATGAAGTAGTCGAAATACATAAGGAACTCGGGAGTCGCGACGGCGCCCATAAACTGGGAGGAGACGGAGTACACGAGGTTGATGAACTCACCGCAGAAGCTCTTGAGGTCGGTGGGAGCCACGGACACGCCGCCGAGCTCCTTGAGGCCGCTGATGAGGAAAGGATACATCGTGATGGCCACGCAGTAGGGGAAACCCGGGGTGCCGCTCTCGTCGTGCTTGTAGAGCACGTGCGACTCGAGATCCTTGAGATACTGGTCGGCGAGATGGCGGCCGAACATCGTCTTGATCTTGTCGCACATAATGTAGCGGTTCTGCTTGATGTTGTTCTCTTTGTAGAGCTCGTTGCCGAGGGTGACGATGTTCTTGCGGGTCACGTTGGCGTTGGCGTCAAACTTTGAACCGGTCGCCGCGTTGGTGGCGGCGATGTAGTCCTTGATGAAATCGCGCTTCTTGCGGAGGTCCAGGTCGGCATCGAACTTCTCGATGTACGCGAGGGCGACTTTCTTGTTGATGGACATCAATGAATCAACAACCTGGCGGCGAATCTCCGAGCTGTAGATGCCGTCATATATGTACAGGTTGTTGATTATGGAAACGACGATGGAATCGTCGCAGTATTGACCGGCGGTCTTATATGCCTCGTGGATGCCACGGGCCAACTTCGCTTTGTCGTACTCTTCTGTCGAGCCGTTGGTTTTTCTTACGTCCATATGTTGAAATTTTCTGTTAGACTGGTTTGCGGATGACAAATTTAGCCAATAGAAGGCTTAAAAAGCCAAAAAGTCACAGAAGTTTTCAACACAGATATCAACAACACAACCCAGGCCCCTGGGAGCGCGAAAACGCCGATTCGCTAAAGGGCGTCGAAGGCGAAAACGTGGCCCTGTCCGCCGCCCCACGTCTCCTCGACCACGAGCCTGAGTGCGCTTGCCTGCACGGGCTCGAAACTGACTTTCTGGAGACGGACGTAATTGAGCGGGCAGCGATAGACCACTTTCCACTCCTTTCCTATGCGTGCCTCGATACGCCAGGCCTTAGGCATCATCCAGGGCACGGAGACCCTCTCCGTAGTGGCTTCGAGCTTGCGCATACGCTTCGAGCGGATTTTGAACATAGAGTCGAATACTATGCGGGCGCCTTGTACGGTGACGGGCTTTTTCCAGATGTACTCGATGCTTTCATCGCCCGGCTGCACCCACACGCCGTTGTCCTTGCCGTCCCACTGGCGGTCGATGCCGTTGCGAAGCACTTCGTTGGCCTCTGAAGTCAGGGCACTGAGCGTAAGGGCGCTGGGCTTGCGCCAGCGGTAGGGAAGCATACAGTCGTCGTCTTCCAGCATATCCTGAAGCTCGGCGATATGGTCTGCGCGCACCTGCGCGGGAGTGATACCTTTTGCAATGGCGAGGGCGGCTCCTGTGCCGCAGGCCTGCCCGAGCAGGGCGCAGGTGGCCATTACGCGGGTGGCGGAGAGCCCCATATGGGTGCAGGAAATATCGCGTCCGGCGAACATCAGGTTAGGCACATTGACGGAATACAGGCAGTCGAACGGGATACCGAAGTAGTCGGGGCACTTGTACTCCACGCTGATGCGGCCTTTCTTGTGGAAGGCTTCCGGGTCGTGGTCGTCCAGAGTCCATCCGCCATAGGCGACGACGTCCTCGAAGTGGCCGCCGGACTGCACGTCGTTCTGGGTGAGGATGTGCGGGCCGATGAAGCGCGTGGACTCACGCTTGCCGGGCAGGGACCCTATCCAGTCGAGTTCGTAGCCCTTGCAGCGGCCGTCGGGATTGTTTTTCATATACTCCCAGATGCCGTAAGCGATGCGCTTGAGCTCGAACTGAATGTCGGGAGCGTCGAAAATCGTATCATAGAGACCGCCGAATTCAATCCACCAGAAATTGTTGTCCTTGGGGGAATAGATGCGCTTGTAATTGAACTTCACGCCGGGAATGGTGGATTTGGGGATTTCGTAATTGAAGTCGTCGTCCGTGAAATGGTAAGCCCATTCAGGAGCGATGAAAGGATGGTCCTCGTCGGTCTTGCGCAGCTGCAGGAGGATTGAGTTGCCCATTGTGTGGCTGTCGCCGCCTTCACGCAGGCAGCTTTCGCCGAATTCCGACGGGAATTCGCGGCCGCGGCGGAACTTGTCGACGGTGGTGTTCAATAAAAGCTTTATGTTGGGCTCGCTAACTACCGTTGAATAAATCACATCGTCCCATATGGTATAGCGCTGCAGAGGGTTGTAGTAAAAATTGCGCAGCTGCATTTCTTCAAGTATGCCGGCTTCCTGATACTGGTCTTTCAGTACGCCCACGATACCCATCCTCATTTCGCTCGAGGCATTGCCTCCGAGTACCGGACGGTCCTGGACGAGGATGACACTTGTGCCGTGACGGGCGGCGGACACCGCGGCGCAGACGCCGGCAAGACCGCCTCCAGCCACCACGAAATCGGCTTCCAGTTCAACATTCTTGACGACGGGCGAATTCTGCTCGGTCAGCATTACCTGGGCTGCTCCTGTCAAAGAGACACAGAAAAGCAGCAACGAAGCAATAAAACTATGGGCAATCTTCATAATTTGGTTAATGTTTTTTCGCAAATATAAATTATATTTGTCAAAAATTCACAAAATATGTACACATCCAGCAACGGACTCTATGTCGCCCACGGCCCCGAAGGCCCTATAAGCATCACAGGTAAAATGGCAAACAGGCACGGCCTCATCGCCGGAGCCACAGGTACGGGAAAGACCGTGACCCTTCAGGTGCTGGC
This sequence comes from uncultured Bacteroidales bacterium, assembly GCA_900318565.1. Classification (GTDB taxonomy): domain Bacteria; phylum Bacteroidota; class Bacteroidia; order Bacteroidales; family UBA932; genus Cryptobacteroides. The sequence goes on along the minus strand of ONLD01000074.1, from coordinate 8,223 downwards.
GGAGACCTTCAGCCAGGCCGGAGTGCCTTGTTTTATGGCGGATATGAAAGGCGACCTGAGCGGCATCAGCCAGGCCGGCCGTATGTCCGGTTTCATCGAGAAGCGCTGCGCGGAATTCGGCATCGAAAATCCTCAGTTCGCTCCCTGCCCGACCCGTTTCTACGATGTGTACGGCGAGCAGGGCCATCCTATGCGCACGACCATCTCGAATATGGGACCGCAGCTGATGAGCCGCCTGCTGGGTCTCAACGACGTGCAGTCGGGAGTGCTTGACATCATTTTCCGCGTGGCCGACGAACGGGGCCTGCTGCTGATTGACCTCAAGGACCTTCGCTCTATGCTTTCTTATGTGGACGAGCACGCCGCCGAGCTTCGCACCGAGTACGGCAACGTTACTTCCGTCACGATTGGCGCCATCCAGAGGGCCCTGCTGAGTATAGAAAACGAAGGTGCGGAGCTTTTCTTTGCCGAGCCCGCATTCGACATCCAGGACCTTTTCGCAGTCGAGAACGGCAGGGGAGTTATGAGCGTGCTGGCAGCCGACCGCCTGATGCAGAATCCCAAACTCTATTCCACCTTCCTGCTCTGGCTGCTTTCTGACATCTACGCACGCCTTCCTGAAGTCGGTGACGCTGAGCTTCCCAAGTTGGTGTTCTTCTTCGACGAGGCGCATACGCTGTTTACCGACACGGCTCCGGCTCTCGTGCGCAAGATTGAGCAGGTGGTGCGCCTGATACGAAGCAAGGGCGTGGGTATTTATTTCGTGACCCAGAATCCTACCGACATCCCCGACAGCATCCTCGGCCAGCTCGGAAACCGCATCCAGCACGCCCTTCGCGCATATACACCTAAAGACCAGAAGGCAGTGCGCAGTGCCGCCGAGACTTTCCGCCCCAATCCCAATTTCAAGACCGCCGATGCCATCACTATGCTTGAGACGGGAGAAGCGCTGGTCAGTTTCCTGGATCCCAAAGGCGCTCCGTCAGTGGTCGAAAGGGCAAGGATTCTCTTCCCGCTCAGCCAGATAGGCGCCATCACGGAAGGGCAGCGGCTCGACATCCGCAATGCTTCTCCGCTGAAGGGCAAATACGACACGGTGATTGACCGCGAGTCGGCTTTCGAGGTTCTTCTGGCCGACCGCCAGAAAGCTGCCGAAGAGCAGGCGCGCCAGCAGGAAGCGATTGAGGCCCAGAAAGCCCAGGCCGAAGCCGCCGCGAGAAATGCCGAAGCCCCTGCGGCGAAGAGCCAGAGGAGCGGCAAGAGCGTCAAGTCCGGAATAGGCGCGGCGGTGCTTTCCGCTGCCGTCGGCGCCGCAATCACCAGCCTCACGCGCAGCGCAGGCAATGCCGCCGCCGATGCCGTGACAGGCAAAAAGAAGAGCGCGTCCAAATCCAACAAAAAGAGCGCGGCCAACAAAGCCGTGTCGAACGCCACTTCCAGTGCTCTCCGCACATTGACCCGGAGCATTCTGGGCAACCTGCTCAAATAATGCTGAAGCGTCTCCGGCTTGTCTTTCTTCTTGCCCTTGCGGCATTTGTCAGCTATGCCCAGGAGCCTGAACCGCTGACGGAAGAGGATTACGCCAGGCTGCAGACCCGCAAGGGATTCAAACAGGGCTTTTCCATTATCCCCCTGCCGATTATGGGCTACAACTCCGACCTTGGTTTCCAGTTCGGAGCTTGTGCCGATATCCATCAGTATGGACGTCAGCCCTCTATCTTTCCCGACTTCCTGTACCATATCCACGTGGAAGGCTCGCATTATACCCGCGGGCAGACTTTGCTCCACGGGCAGTACGATTCTTCCCACTTGATTCCCGGGGTGGATTTCGTCGCATCCCTGACCTGGCAGAAGGATCCGCTGTTCCAGTTCTACGGCTTCAACGGGGCCGTCACTCCGTATGACAGCGCTGTCGACCGCAACGGAGGAATGGCATATTACTGCTTCAACCGCAATATGATACGCCTCCTGACATCGATGCAGGGAAGTTTTTCAGGAAACTGGGGATGGATGGCCGGACTGAACTATCGCTATGTACGCTCCGGAATCCTGGATTTCGAAGGCTATGACTCATCCCGGACTTTGTTCGGAGAGTACCTCGACAATGGGGTGCTGGACGCATCCGAGCTTTCCGGGCACACCGCCGATCTGCTGCTGGGCGTAAGATACGATTCCCGTGATTTCGAGCCCTATCCGACCCGGGGCATATGGGCTGAAGCCTATCTGGACGGTTCTCCTGATTTCACCGGCTCCGGGCATTCCTATCTCAAAGCGGCGCTGCGTTACCGACAGTACTGGACGCCCGGACCTGACTGGCTGACCCTGGCCTGGCATCTGGGTTACCAGACCACCCTGACGGGTAATTCCCCGTTCTATATGGCGCATAATATCAGCACGATACGTATCCGTCAGACCTGTACGGAAGGCCTCGGCGGCGTAAATACCATACGCGGCGTGCTGATGAACCGAGTAGTCGGCGACGCTTACGCCTGGGGCAATTTCGAGTTCCGCGTGCACCTATTTTCGCTGCAGCTTCTCGGTATGGAAATCGGGGTTGGAGCGAATCCCTTTGTGGATGCCGGCCTCATAACGAAACCTTTCCGTCTCGACAGAATTGCGGCTGCCTCGGCCGCCGAAATTGCCGAACTGCGGACGCTGGCCACTAAAATCCACGCTTCCGCCGGCACCGGGCTGAAGTTTTCGCTTGACCGCAACTATGTGTTGACCCTGGAGTTCGGCGTGCCCTTCGACAAGGACGACGGCAGGCCTGCTCTCTATTTTGCCTCTGATTTTATTTTCTGATGCTATGAAAAAGTACCTCATTATTATAGCTGCATTGTCTGTTCTGGGCTTTATTTCTTCCTGCCACAGGAGGGGAGAGACCGGCGGGGAAGTGCAGGTCCAGAAAGATACGGTGCTGCCTCTGGGATTCCTTACGGATGACTATGCGGTTGATTCCACGAAGGTGCGGGAAGGCGAGACCTTCACTTCGTTGATGAACCGCCTGGGACTTGGCGCATCGTCGGCTTACGCTCTTGCCGAGAATGCGGACAGCGTGTTCGACGTGCGGCGTATGCGTGCCGGAAATGCAGTCGAGGCCTACCATAATCGCGATTCGGCAAGGGCGCTGAAGTATGTCGTGTACCACAATGACCGCGTGCGGAGCACGGTGTTCAGCTGCGGGGATTCGCTCTACGCCTGGATATCAGACAAGGCCGTGGAAAAGCAGCGCAAAGTGGCTGACGTGGTGATAAAGAGCTCTCTCTGGAATGATATGCTCGATGCCGGCATTTCTCCGCTGCTAATCGTGGACCTTGCCGACATCTATGCCTGGAGCGTGAATTTCTTCTGCCTGCAGGAAGGCGACCGTTTCAGGGCCATATACGACCAGACCGTCTGCGAGGGCGAAGTCATACGGATAGACAGCGTGGACTTTGCTATCTACGACAGCGGATCGTTCCGTGCCGCCGCTCTCCGTTTCGACCAGGGCGACGGAGGCAACAAATACTGGAACGAGAAAGGCGAGAGCCTGCGCAAGGCTTTCCTGAAGGCCCCCTTGAAGTACAACCGTATAAGTAGCAGATTTTCATATGCTCGCAAGCATCCGATAACAGGAGTCGTCAGGCCGCATACCGCCGTCGATTATGCGGCTCCCACTGGCACTCCGGTGCTTTCGATAGGCGACGGCACCGTGACCCTTTGCGGCTGGGACGGCACAGGCGGCGGGAATCGTGTCCGCATACGCCATATGAACGGATACGAGACTTGCTATATGCATCTGTCGAAGTTCGCCTCCGGAATAAAGGCCGGGGCCCGGGTGGCCCAGGGCCAGACTATAGGATATGTCGGCGCGACCGGCCACGCGACGGGACCGCACCTTGATTTCCGCGTCTGGAAAGACGGCACACCCATCGACCCGCTGAAGATGATTTCCCCGCCTTCCGAGCCTTTGAAGCCGGCTTATATGGATTCTCTCGCGACGATGTATTCGGCTTATTTAAAGGAACTTGGAGAATGAACATCGAGCCCGTGGCCTATTTTGCGTCTCCTCTGAAAGAGAAATTCGGCTTGCCCCGGCAGTCCGGACTGGCTCCTGACCTTGCGGGAGAAGTGCGTTTCGTGCCGCCCTATGATGCGCCGGAGGCTCTGCGGGGGCTTGAAGGCTTCGATTATTGCTGGCTTATATGGGGTTTCTCCCTGAATCGAGAAGCTGCCGGCGGTCTCACTGTGCGGCCTCCCCGTCTCGGCGGCAATGAGCGGGTGGGCGTTTTTGCTTCCCGTTCCCCGTTCCGGCCCAATCCGCTCGGACTCTCCTGCGTGCGTATAGAATCGGTAGAAAAAGGGCTCCTGCGCGTACGTGGGGCCGATCTCGCGGACGGAACTCCCGTCTATGACGTGAAGCCCTATGTAGAATACGCCGACAGCAAGTGCGGGGTACGCAGCGGATTCGTGGATTCCGCTCTCTGGGAGCCGCTGGAAGTCAGGATTCCGGAGTCTGTGCTCGACGTGCTCGGCCCGGATGATTCCTCAGCCTTGTCGGAAGTGCTCGCCCAGGACCCCAGGCCCCGTTATCAAGACGACCCCTCGCGCCGTTACGGCCTTGTTTTTGGGGAATTCAACGTAAAATTCTTCGTAAAAGATTCGATAGTATTTGTGGACTCGCTGGAAAAGTATTAATTTTGCAGCCTATGCTCCAATCTATCGAGGATATTATCTCCCGGCGTTCAGTCGAGGAAATTTCCGCCACCTTGGACTACTTTGACGCTCTGCCTGGCCGGCTGAAGCGCAAGCAGGACTTGGCGAAGTTGCTTTGTACCTATCTCTCGGAAGACCCGAGAGCCTGGCTGGGCAAGCTTATGGAATATGACCTGAAGCTCCTGCAGCGCATCTGCAAGGCCGGTCCCGGCGCGCACGTTGACGTGATTCCTTCCGAATATCCCTCGGTCGTGGAAGTCTTGCATTTCGTGGATTCATCCGCAGCGGAAAAGGATGATATGCTCCGTCTGACTATGCAGGAGCCCTTCTACGACCTGATAGCCTCCCATATCGACGAGGTGGTGGCCGAGAAGGAGAAGGACGGCTCTTTTAAATTGGAACATCTGATTCTCGGGGCGGTGAACAGCTTCGGCGTAGTGCCCCTGCGCACGTTCGTGGATACGATTTTCAAGGAATTCAACGACATTGACCAGATGCGCAGGTATGCCCGCGCAGTGGCGGGGCACCCCATTATGCGCCTTCATCAGGAAGAATACCGCGGCGAGTCGTATATGGTCTCGCCTGATGTGGACGACCTCGAGTCGCTTATGCGCGACCGCCGCAAGTACAAAGACGTGCGCCGCTACGGCAAAATCAGCCTCAAGGATGCGGAACTTTGCGGCGAGCACGCTCCTTTCTGCTTTTGGGGCGGCGATACGCCCCAGGGAAAGGCCCTGCTGGATTTGTATGCGTACCTTGGTTACGAGGGGGATGAACTCATATATTCAGCCCACAGCACCTGGATCAATTCGCAGTATGAGCCGGACGACCACAATCTCGACCTGCTTCTTTCTTCCGTCACGGCTGCAGCCCAGGACATCGAGAGCTATGAGGAGTTCCGTAAATTTGCGGCAGTTGTGCTGGATTACGCCAATTCCGCACCTAAATGGATTTTGAAGGGGCAAAGCGCCGATGCTACGGGCCATATGCGTTTCGAGCTGCCGGAAGATGCCTACTCGGAGCTTTTCGAACAGGATGAAGAAGCCCTCAAAGAACAGGAGGAGCTGATGAGATTCTTCGACAGCGTCTGCAAGGTCCGTCCTGTGGGCCCGGATGACCCCTGTCCTTGCGGCAGCGGCCTGTCATACCGTTTCTGCCACGGCAGACATTTCAGCTGAAAACGCCTTGAAAGCCTCCTACGACCAGGTTCCAGATCAGGAATCTGGCCGCTTTGCCTATAAGCAGCAGCAGGGAGGTCCAGAAAGGATGCGTCTTGTAGAATCCAAGGGCTATGACGATTACGTCACCGATAATCGGTACCCAGCCAAGCAAAGCCAGCCACACTCCGTATTTGTCGATTTTGAGCTTTTGCTTTTCGAGGGTCTCCGGCTTTACTTTAAACCACTTCTCTATCCATTCCCAGCGTCCGATCCAACCGATTCCGAAAGTAATCATCGAACCGAGCCAATTGCCGGCCGTGCCTACCAGAAAACAAGCGAGCGGACGCCGCGTTGCCGCAAGAATTGCGATGTACAAGGCGTCCGAACTGAAAGGAATAATTGTAGCCGCAAGAAGGTTGCCTATGAAAAGGCCGACCAATCCAAGGCTTTTAAGGGATTCAAGCACTGTTATTTAGTAGCTCTTACCGTAAGCTTTTCTTCAATATACTTGGCCCACTTCCCGACGGCTTCGTCGTCAGGGGCGATTATGGATGCTATGAGAAGTGCGCCCTTGAGAATCTCGACGCACATAAGGAGCATAATCGAACCGTCCTCACATTCGCCGGAAAAGCCAAAGGCCTTCTTGTTCTTGAAGCGCCATTCGGAGATAGGGGACTCCTCGTCGTCCTCGTCATCCCAGCCGATAATGTCAGCGTAATTGGCGTAGGCCTCGTCCTCGGCGGTCGTATCTGCCGGCATATCACCTACATAAATGTCAAGGACCGCGGAGTCGGACTTGCCGTCGCCGCTTGGCAGATGGCATTCCAGGTGCGTGATGAAAGCCCCGTCAACTTCTTCGTAGCGGTCTTCCTCGTTTATCCATTCCGGCGTAAGGGGAAGCAGAATATCGTATGTGGCCATATTTAGAGTCTGTTATAAGGAATGGAGAAAGTGTTTCCCTGGCTGGGATCACCGGTGGAAAGGCCCTTTTTAAGCCAGCGGGAGCGCTGCTCGGAAGTGCCGTGGTTGAAAGCATCGGGCACGGTATAGCCGTACGCCTTCTTCTGGAGGTAGTCGTCACCGATTTTGGAAGCGACGGCAAGGCCTTCTTCAATGTCTCCGTCTTCCAGCGAACCGAACATCCTGTTGTCGTTATGCGCCCAGACTCCGGCGTAGAAATCGGCCTGGAGCTCGAGACGCACGCTGATCTGGTTGGATTCTTTCTCGCTGACCCGCTGCATCCGGCTGTGGGCATCCTGGAGGGTGCCGAGCAGATACTGGACGTGGTGGCCGACTTCGTGCGCTATGACATAAGCATAGGCGAAGTCGCCGTCGGCACCGATTTGACGCTTCATAGAAGTGAAGAAGGACAGGTCTAAATAGACGGTTTGGTCAGCGCTGCTGTAGAAGGGGCCTGTAGAGGCGGAAGCAGTGCCTGTAGAGGTCTGTACGTAGTCATTGTAGAGGACCAGACGGGGCGGCTGATAGGTCATTCCGTTGGCCTTGAAGATGCTTGTCCAGACATCTTCCGTGCCTGCAAGGATTTGCTTTGCAAACACGGCGAGTTCTTCCTCTTCCGCGGAAGGGGTGTAGTTGCTTTCGACTTGGGTGCCGCCGATGGCTCCGGTCTGTTCCATAACCTCGGTCGGGTTCACGCCGAATATAAAATAGAGCAAACCGGCTATGATAATGCCTCCCAGGCTTATTCCGCCGGCTTTTCCTACCGACCTGCCGCGCCGGTCGTCCACGTTTGTGCTTTGTCTTCTGCCTTCAAGATTCATAATTGAGCTTGCTTACGTTTACTTCCTTTTGCAAAAATACAAAAAAACGCTTAATAATCATTGTCCGGAGGCTATTTTTGGCCTTTTATATCTAAATGACTTGAAATTAACCAATAAAACAATTATGTTAATACCTATAACATTTTTGTTAAGAGCCTTTTTCGGCTATTCTGGAGCAAAAACATTCCGAAACAGGTAAAATTGAAGGCAAAAATTCGTATATTTGAAAGATATGAAAAACAGATACATTTCAGTCTCCGTAATGTGCTCCGACCTTATGAATCTCGGAGCTGACATTGACACCCTTCGCGAAAATGGAGTTGACTGGCTCCACGTTGATGTGATGGATGCTCATTTCGTACCGAATCTTACTTTCGGCCCTGATTTCATCAAAGCGATGCATTCCCGCACTTCGCAGCCTCTGGACATTCATCTTATGGTGACGGATCCCGAACTGGTGATGGAGCGCTTCGAACTGCGCGAAGGCGACCTCCTGAGCGTGCACGTCGAACTTGACAGGGATTTTAAGGCTCTCGCTGAGCGCGTCCGCGGATGCGGCTGCCGTTTCGGCCTGGCCGTGAATCCTG
>ONLD01000030.1 GCA_900318565.1 uncultured Bacteroidales bacterium | reverse complement strand
GTTACAAAAAAGATGGCAGAATACCAAATAAAACTTAGCATTCCGCCATCTTTTTTACAGGCCCATGGGGTTATTCAGAGGGGTTTTTCAGTGGCCTCCTAAATAACCCGGACTATTTCTTGTTAGTGGTTGATTATTAAAAGCTTATATTTCACGCGGCTCTGGGGGGGGAGTTCGGAGGGACAAAAAAAGAGCTTGATAAGTGATGTGCCCCCCAAAAGTTGGACGGTTTAACATTATTACGAGGCCTTAGATTTGAACTAAAATATCGGAAATTCTTCAGAAAAGCAAAAATACTTGATATTGCCGCTTCGGGACTCCTTCCTGCGGAGGACTACGGCCTTCGGCCTATCCCTCCCGCAAGCGGGCCCCTCCCACTCGGCTGCGTGGGCGCAGACGGTCCTCCGCAGGAAGGAACCCCGAAGCGATTAAGGAAGTTTGTTGAAGTCGTTCTTCAAGCTGTCGGCGCGGAGCAGCATCTGGATGGAACTCAGCGAGCAGTTGACCCAGAACGTGCGGTTGCGGTCTTTGCGGGCGTCACGCCACTCAAAGGTGGTGGGAATCTTGCCGTTCACCGCGTTCTGCATGCGGGTGATATTGTCTATCATAGCCTTGGCCTTGGCAAGGGCGAGCAAGTCTCCGGTCACCCGATAGTAATCCAGCCAGGCATTTGCCACATTGCAGGCGCTGTTGTCGACGGGCATCTCGTAGTGATACTGCTCGTGCACGCAAGGAGTATAACGCAGGAAGAATCCGTCGGCTGTGCGCTCGGGATAGGCCCAATGCGTAAACTGGTCTTCGCTCAGGCGGATCAGGTCTTCCGAGTTGCGGATATCTTCTTTTGTGGGCGCTGCCTTGGTGAGCAGGTACGAAGCGTAAGGAGCCGCAGTGCAGTTGGTGAGGTTCTGGTAAGGCTCCAGACCCTTGACGTTCACATCTTCAAACTGACCGGTCATATCGAATACCTTCACGGCCGTGGAATTCATCCACTCCTCGCCCTTGATGCGGTAGGGCAGGAACTCTCCGAAGCCGTATCCCTCAAGACGCTTGTAGTAGCGCAGCAGGGGGTGCAGCATAGCGCACACCGAGTTCACCGGCTCTCCGGTTACAAAATCCACCTTGATGGGGAGCGAACCATCCTCGTGCTGGAGTTTGATATAGGTCCTGCCTATGGCCACGGCACGGTCGAGCCACTGCTTCTCGCCCGTAACATCGTACAGGTCAAGGAAAGCCTGTCCTGCGCTGGCCGCCTCAAGGGTCATGGTCTTGCCCTTGTTCCAGTCGCGTTTTGATGCCTCCTTGTCAAGATAGTAGGTCGGAGGGAAGTACGCCAGCGGGTCTCCTTCGGGCCGGCTCTGGTCGATAAGGAACTGCGCCGCGCCGCGTGCCACCGCCAGGGCGTTCTCGCGCCGGTCGGGCAGCATGGTTGCAATCAGGCACTCGTTGCGTATAGTAGCGCTTATTATCTTGCAGGGATAGGTATTGTGCGGATAGTTCATGTCCGGCACCGTAGAGGTGCTCCAGTGCTGGATCTCCGGCATGGTGTGGACGTACAGTGCTCCCTTGAGCGCCGCCTCGCGGTAGTCGCAGGCCGGTCCGGGGTAGGGGCCCTCGAAAGGGAAGTCCTTAAGGAAACTGCGTTCGCCGGCCCGTGCTATCACCTTTCCGTCCGCCGCCAGGGCGTCCACGGTAAGATCAACTTGCTTTCCCACTGGCAGTTTGTCCCACACCGGCGAGAGCGGAGCCGTGGGCTTGGAAGCCTTGAAACTCAGGGCCTCGCCGCCGTCGGGAGTCAGCGTAAAGACATAAGATTCAGCACCTTGTACTTCATCAAAATGGAATGCCGGAGCATAGATAAACTTCTTTGCAAAGTTGTTCCAGCTAACATCGGTACGGAACGGCTCAAGATACTCCTTGGCGGCTTGCCGGTTGAGGGTCTTATATCCTGAAGAGCAGGAGCAGCAAAGGGTAATAAAAGTTAAGACAAGAAACTTTTTCATATTAATATCCTGGATTTTGCACAAGTTTGTAGTTAATCTTCATTTCCGTGATGGGAATCGCGTACCAATAGTTCTTGGGGTAGCTGAAAGAGCGCGGGGCAATCTCCTCAAGAGGTACCAGCTTGTAGAACGACTCGGCCGAAGAATCATCGGCATAGACATTCAGCTCCATAGGCGTATTCTCAAGGAACTTGTGCACAATCTTCCAGCGGCGGAAGTTGTCGTAGTTGCGGCCTTCAAGGCATACTTCTGCAGCAATCTCGGCACGTATAGCCTCCCGGAGCTGGTCGCCGGAGGGAATGCCGCCGGCTTTGGACCACGACTCGGAGAATCCGGGCAGTCCGCAGCGGGAGCGCACTTTGTCGATGTATGCTATACTCTTGGCATCCAAGCTTCCGTTGAGCTCGAAGCTGGCCTCGGCATAATCGAGGTACAACTCAGCCAGACGTAGGAACGGAACCCTGTAGGAAACCGGTTTGAACGTGCGGTTGGTCTGGTCGAACTGGGTGCTGATTGACACGAACTTCTGGAAATAGTAACCAGTGCAGGAATGATACAAGGTGCGGCTGCCGCAGTAGCCGTGATACTCTCCTGCGCGTGTGTAGATGGTGTTCTTCTCTTTTCCGTTGTAGATGATGTTTCCGCGGTCGAACACCACCGACGCATAGAAGCGGGGCTCCCGTCCGCGGTGCAGGCGAGCTGTGGAATCGCCCGGCGCTATGGTCAGGAGATTGTTGGCGGCAAATTCATCCTTCGTCTTTGGATCGGCCCACAGGGGAAGTCCGTCTTCGGTAAGGAAGGTGCAAACCGCCTGCATGGTCGGAACGCTCATGGGCCTGAAGTTGTCGAGGTCGGTGCCCTTGGCTCCATCCCATGCACGGGGTGTTCCGAGCCTCTGGATGATGTAGTTGAAATAGCCCTTCGGAGTGTTGGCGCGGTCGTCATAGGCGGAAGACCAGAGGTACTCGCACTTATTGCCGCTGTCGGTCATGGGCTGGATGAACAGCTTATAGTAGTTGTTGCGTCCCCGTTCTTTTTCGGGAAGGGCGCTGGCCGCCGGGTCGACATACAGATGGTAGCCCTCTCTTTCTGCCAGGTCTATTGCATCCTGGAGTGCGTCCAGGGCCGTTTTCCACTTGTTTTTGTCGTAGGTTTGCGAGATCAGCGGAGTCTTGTCGAAATTGAGGAAGTCGGCAAAGTCCGTATTGCCGTTCACCAGGGGACTGGCGGTATAGACCAGCACGCTGGCCTTGATGGCCTTGGCGGCAACGGAAGTGGCACGCCCGGCCTCTTTGTCGTCGCGGTGCGCGGGAAGCCTTGTGGCCGCTTCGTCGAACATACGGCATACGAATTCGGCGCAATCGTCCCATGAAGAGCGCTGCACGAGAATGTTCGATACCTGCTCGTTCATCGAAATCTCATGGTCAACCACCACCACGGGTCCGTAATGCTGCATAAGCACCCAGTGCAGCAGGCCGATGAGGAAATAAGCCTCGCCCGTATAGACCTTGGCCTTCTCGGGACTCAGGCCGGGCACGGATTCTACGTTGTTGATGAAAGTCCAGGCGTTGCGTATGCCTTTGTAGAGGTCATATTTCATGGCTCCGGGCTGGGTTGCGGTGTCGCCCGACCACATGCCGAAGTATGTGCTGTTGGAACTCTCGTAGCCGTGCAGCATAGCCTTCCAAGCGGCCCAGCGGATAGGGTTGCTGTAGAACGTAACCACTTCGCCGCTCTGGAAGAAATCGGGATAGGTATGATAGCCTATGTGGTGAGGGAAGAAGCCGTAAACCGAGTTCAGCGTGCGCTCCGCCTGCATAGGAGAGGAGTACAGATCCGACACGCTTGCGGTATCTTCAGGCACAACATCCAAAAAGTTGCAGGCCGCAAGGAACGGGAGTATAGCGAGGATCAATAAAGTCTTTTTCATGATCAGAGTCCAAATTTAGAAAAAAAGTTGCAGACCGAGTTGAACGCTCTTGGTAAGAGGATAAGATACTCCGGCGCCGTTTGCCAGTTCCGGATCCCAGAGTTTGAACGGAGACAGGACAAACAGGTTGGTGCCCGTGCAGTACACCCTGAGGGTTTCCTTCCAGGTCCATCCAAGCTCCACGTTTTTCAATCGCAGGAATTTACCGTCCCGGAGCCAGAAACTCGACGCAGGGATGTTGTTGGGGTTGTATTCCCAGTCAAGGCGGGGGTATTTGGCGTCGGGGTTCGGATTGCTCTCGCTCCAGTGGTCGTCGGCCACCCATTTGAACATATTCAAGCCGCGGTGCGTTTTGTTGACGAACGGATGTACCGCGTCGGACATAAGGATGGATACCCTGTCGCGCCCGGAGAAGAAGAACGAGAAGTCGAACGACTTGTATTTCATGGTGGCGCCGAATCCGTAGTTGATTTCCGGCACGGTGGGCAGCCCGAGGTAGGTAGCGTCGTTCTCGTCTATAACATCGTCGTCGTTCATATTCTTGTACTTGATGTCGCCGGGCTTATAGTTGGTGCTGAAAGTCTGGGTAGGCGAGTTGTCTATGTCTTCCTGGTCTTTGAACAGGCCTTCCGCGATGAGTCCGTAAGGAGCATATACCGGCTGGCCTATCTTTGACTGATAAGGATAAGGCTGGATCTCCGGCTCGTCGTAGTCGGTTATTTCGTTGTGGGCGTAGGTGAATGTGCCGCGCGCGCTGATGGAAAAGTCCGGATTGAAAATGCGCTTGTACTCGAGGCTGAAGTCAACACCTCTGTTGCGCACTGCGCCAAGATTACCCCGTGGCGACACGCCTGAAAGACCGGTTGTGGCGGGGAGTACCTGGCGGGCCATGAATATGCCCGTACGGTTTTCGTCAAAAATGTCGAGGATGAATTTGAGATGTTGCATAAAGCCGAATTCGATGCCGATATCGTGCTTGCGGCTCACTTCCCAGGTGGCGTCTTCGTTACCCCACAGGTTCACGACGTTACCCTTTTCGGAATAGAAGCCGTCGGCGCAGGATCCCTGGATAAAACCGCTGTTGACATTCATTGCGACCGAAGAGATGTAGGGGAAGCGTACCGACAGGTAGTCGTTACCGGAAAGGCCGTAGGAATAGCGTATCTTCAACAGGTCAACGGTGCTGCGGAGATTGTCCCAGAACGGCTCGTTGGAGATGATCCAGCCGGCCGCCATGGAGGGGAAGAAGCCCCAGCGGTGCCCTCTCATGAAGTTTTCGCTGCCGTTGTATCCGAAGTTGGCTTCGAGTACGTACCGGTCCAGAAGCGTGTATGACAGACGTCCGGCAAATCCCTGCTCGCGCTTGGGCAGGCGGGCGTTGTAACTGGAGGCCTGATTGTCAACGTGTTCCTTCTGGTGGTACAGGACCACGGCGTTTATGGAATGTGGGCCGAAACTGCGGGCGTATTCGAGGTTGGTCTGCAGGTTAAGTTCGCGATAGCCGCTCGATGAAGTATCGGAGCCTATGTATTTCGACCCTTCGCTGCCCAGCTGTGAGAGGTAGTAGGTCTTTTCGCCGCTGACGGGGTCGGTATCTATCCCCTGAAGACGGTAGAGCCAAGGCGCCTTGCGGAAAGTAAGGGTAGCGGCAGTGTAGGAATAGAACGACGCCTGTCCCCACAGTTTGAGTCCCGGGGTTATCATGTCGAGGTTCTGGTCCAGGCGGACCGAAGTCGTGGTGTTCTCTGTAAACTGCTTGCGGTAGCCTTCCGAAAGGTCCATGTAGGGGTTGGTCCACGATGTGGTTCCGTCCCACTCGTCGGTACCGCCGAACACTACATAGTCGGCATCGTTGCCCAGCCACTCAGAGGGGTATGTGGGCGATACGTTTACGGGATTGGCATATAGAGCCGCGGCAAAATAATGCTGCGTGCTGTAATACGGCATGTTCTTGTAGAACAATATGGAGGTCATCTTTATGGACGCCGTAGTGCTGTTGGTCAGTTTGGCGGTCACATTGCTCTGGAACGAGAACTTGCGTGCGTTAAGGCCGGTGTCGAACGATACTTCCGGGGAGTTTCGCAGCATACCGTTCTGGTTGGCGAACATAGCGCTCAGGAAGTAGTTTACGCGGTTTCCGCCGCCACGTATGTTCACGTCGGCGCTCTGGGCGGTAGAGTACTTGCGGAAAATCATATCGTACCAGTTGACAAGCGGGTACTCATAATTGTTGATTCCCTGCTTGGCAGCCTCGATTTTGGCCGGCAGATAATAATCGTTGCCGCCGCGGGTGCGGAGAGCCTCGTTGTAGTTCTCCATATAAGTTATCCCGTCGGCGATTTCGGATACCTTGGTGAAGGTGTTTACCGTCGAATTGAAGTGGACGTTGATGGACATCTTGTCTGACGTACGTCCGCTCTTGGTGGTAATGACCATGACGCCGTTTGCGCCGCGGGAGCCGTAGAGAGCCGTCGCCGCAGCGTCTTTAAGCACGGCAAACGACTCGATTGATTCCGGAGAGATACCGTCAAGCACCCCTACGCCGACCTCTATTCCGTCGAGGATATACAAAGGCTTGCTGTTGGGGCCGAAGGTGGAAATACCGCGGATCCAGAAATTGGCGCCGTCCGAGCCGGGTTCGCCGGATGACTGGGTGGAAATAACGCCGGCCAGGTTGCCCGCAAAAGACTGTGACAGGGTGGGAGAGTGGAGCGACTTGAGCTGCTCGGGGTTGATGCTCTCCACCGAGGTCACTATCGACTCCCTTTTCTGGGTGGTTCCGAAGGCGACCACTACCGCTTCGCTCAATGCAGTTGACGATTCGTCCAGAAAGACCATGCGGAAGTAGTTGTCGTTCTCGGTGGTCTTTATGTTTTTGTCGAGGTATCCCAGCATTGAGAACGTTATTTCCTTGACATCGGCACCTACCGTTAGCGAATAACGGCCTTCAGTGTCGGTGAGCGTGCCGGTGGAAGTGCCGTTAACATACACCGTTACCCCAGCAAGAGGGCTGCGGTCGGTGGTTGCTACCACGGTTCCGGAAAAGGTGCGCTTGGGAGTTGAAGGAGCAGTCTTCTTGGGATCCTCGCCCCGTTCCCGGAGCAGCATGATCTGGGTTCCTTCGATACTTGCCGACATTTGCTGGGGAGCGAGTATCCTGCCGAGCAGCTGGAGAATATCTTCGCCTTTGGCTTCGTCGCTCACCCGCTTTTCCAAGTCAATCTCGGCGGTACGGTAGGCAAAAGTGAATCCGCTCTGTTTTTCCAGATCGTTCAGGACGGTGCGTAACGGCACATTCTGCCAGCTGCCGCTGACCTTTCTTTCCTGCGACCAGGAGACGACCGGAGAGGCCAACAGAAACAGCAGAAGCAATGTTTTTGCTAGTTTATTCATAAGAGAAGTATTGTGAATTAACGTATCAGGACTATATTGCCTTCGTCGATTATGCGGAGTTCGCAATCGGCGAGAAAGGAGAGGACGGTAAATATTTTTTCTTTGCTCTCGTCGTTGATTTTAAGTGTGATGTGCTGGTCCAGGTCGATGTCTCCCAACGTGCTGACCTTTACTCTGTAGCGGTGCTCAAGATTTTCGATGACTTTGCCCAAGGTGCAGTCCTCAAGCGAAATCTGCGAGCGTATCCAGCTTACATAGTCGCCTGTATCAACCGTGCGGACGGTGCTGTCGCCCAGCAGGCGGTCATAACTCAATTGCTCGCCGGGAGAAAGAGTTACCGCCTGGATGCCTTCTCCTTTCACGCGCACGGAACCCGACACGAGGGTGACCTGGTCGCGCTCGTACAGGGGAGTGTGCCTTACGGCGAAGCGGGTGCCCAGTACGCTGACCTGCAGGTCACCGGCATTTACCACAAAGGAGCGTCCGTCTTTTGCAACATCAAAGTATGCTTCGCCGTCGAGCTTGACTTCCCTCACGGATGCTTTTTCAAAATTGCTGTTGTACGACAGGGAGCTGCCTATGTTGAGCCATACCGATGTGCCGTCCGGGAGCTGGAATTCGCCCTTTGAATTGCTGGATGTCACCATGCATACTTCCGAGGTAGCTGAAGGCGTGTTGCTGTGGGAGCGGATTCCCCGGCCCAGGCCGAAAAATCCCGCGATCAGGGCTGCCGCTGCGGCCACGGCCACAAAATACATAAAGCGGCTCCTGAGTGTTTTTTGCTTTTCTCCTTCCATGTGGCGGTGTATAAGGTTGAGCTTGCGCCGCCGCTCCAGGGTGGAGTCGCTTATATCTCTGGCAGACAGGGCTTCCCATTCACTGTAGAGGGCATCTTCCTTTTCCTGCTGGTCTTCGGGGTCGGTAAGCCAGCTCCCGAAGGCCAGCTTTACCTCGTCGGGGAAACTGCCTGACATAAATCGGTTTATGATGTTCTTTTTCTTGCCCATATTGATTGTGTGGTTAAAGCAGGGCGCTTAGTGCCTTGAGTTGCTCCAGGGCCCTTCCTATGTGATACTCAACTGTCTTGGGAGAGATTCCCTCCCGGGCTGCTATTTCCTGCTGTGTCAGGCCCATACGGCGGCTCATCAGGAATATTTTTCTGCGTTGTTCAGGCATTGCCGCTATGGTAAGGCTTGCAAGGGAAATGACGTCGCGCAAGTCCTCCTCCCTGGCCAGGTCTCCGCCGAACAGTTCCGGGAGTTCTTCAGAGGTCAAGCCTTGCTCCAGCGGGATGGGTTTTCCGCGTGAATAGTAATCATAGACAGCATGCTTGACGATGGTGAACAGGAATGGTTTGAACGCACGCACGCCCCTCAGCGAGCGCCGTCTGAGCCAGAGGCGCAGGAACACATCCTGACAGATATCCTCCGCAATGGATTTATCTTTTAGGAGTGCCCGTGCGAACGTCTCGACGAGCGGGGCATACTTCAGGTAGAAGTAATCGAACACTTCGTATGACCCGCCCGACAGACGTTGGATGTACTCCGATTCTTGAGTCCCGTTCATTAATCGATGTTCACATTCGCCACCACAAGGTCTCCAGGTGCGCCGATGAGGTTTTCCGCGCTGACCTTGGCTTCGAGTACACGGGCGTCGGCGGTTACTTTCTCAGGCTTGTCGGGAGTTCCAAGGGTAATGGAATTCTTGCGTATCGCTCCAAGGAAAGCACCGGCGATGCAGGCGCCGTCGGAGCTGATGACGGCACTCAGGGTGTCGCCGCTCCATACTTTGGCATATTGGGTAGCTCCGCAGAATCCGCCGATACGCACGGCATCGGAAGAATTCACGGTGATGGGACCCTTGCTGGTGTTGCCCTCGAGGTTGCAGACCGAATAACCGAGCAATCCGCCTATCTCGCTGATATACACACCGTCGGCTTTGGCGTTAGTGACCATGATCTCTCCCTCGTTGGAGCTGTTCTTAAGTTCTCCGAACAAGTCTCCGCAAAGGCCGCCGATCATCATGTAAGATGTTGACTGGCTGGTGATTTTGCCAAAGTTCTTACATCCGTCCATAGTATGTCCGGAATTGCCGTTGCGCCCACCGAGGATGCCGCCTAAATAAGTGGCTCCCTTCTGGTTGTGCCAGCCGTTTTTATAAGTAAGGTTGCCGTTGTTGATACAGTTGCCTATAGTGTAAAGATGTGTGTGGTGATGTCCGATGACACCGCCAAGCATGAGCTGCTGAGAGCAGTTGACGTTCTGCACGGTGCAGTTGGCATCGAGCACTATTTCTTTGCCGTTGCTGCATCCGGTCACATTGCCTGCGTTCTGGTAGCCTACTATGCCTCCGGCGCGGGTCCAGCGTGCGGTCGATTTGAAAGAAATCACAGAAGGCATGTCGCCGTCGATGTTCGTGCAATCCTTGACGGGCATGTTGCAGAAACCAGCGATTCCGCCAAGGTCGGCTCCGGTGGAGTTGCCTGCCGGCTGGATGATATCAACATCGATCTTGCCTGTATTGCGGCAGCCGGAGACCATGCTCTCCTCGGTGTAGTCCTTGGCTGAAGCTCCGCCTGCAACGCCTCCGCAGAGTACTCCCACATCGGCGCCGGCGCCTCTCTGCAGGTCTCCGGCATTGGCGAATGAGCCTTTGAGCGTTACGGTTCCGGAGTTGGAGCAGTCAATCAGGTTGAATGCTACATAGCCGGTGACACCGCCGACTGAAGGACGTGTGCAGGCCTCTTCCGGATTGGTGAGAGGCACGATGTAGCTCACGTCGCCGGAGTTGATGCATCCCTCCATATCTCCCTCAAAGTAGCCGGCCACACCGCCCACGTTGCCGTAGGTTCCGGTGGCGCAGACTCCGATCGAGAAGAAGACGGCTCCTTCATTGGTGCATTCTTTCATTTTGCCCATGTTGGCCGGGGCGTCGTTTGCGAATGCCGTTACCTTGCTGGCTCCGAGAACTCCGCCGAGGAATGTCTTGCCGGGAGTCTCATCGTATGTAAGGGAAATGGGGGCCTTGTTGTGGCACTTGACTATGCGGTCCTGTCCGGGCGCAGCTTCGCCTGCCATATATCCTGCAACGCCTCCGATAACCTGCTCATTGGCAGTGGCGACGTTTTTGAGCGTTATGGCGCCTTCGTTGGTGCAGTTGCTTATGTTGCCCTCAAGGAAACCTACGATGGCTCCCAGACGTGCTGTGCCTGCAAATGAATCGACGCGGTTGATGGGCGCTTTGTTCGTGCAGCCGCTGATCTGTCCGCCGGGCAGCAAGTGTCCTGCTATCAGGGCTATGTCTCCCTGGTCGGCGCCGTTAAGCGAGCAGCTGGAGTCGATGATCAGATTCTTGACGGTTCCGGACACTTCGGTAAACAGAGGAGTGGTTGCGCTCCAGTTGCGTATGCTCTTGCCGCCTCCGTCGAACGTGCCGGCAAAAGATGCTGCCGGAACCAGCTCTTTGCCCGACAGATCAATGTCGGAGCCGAGCTTGACCATGTCGGCCTCGGTGCACTGGGGGGCATACTCGTTAAGCCATACCAGAAGCAGCGTAGCGTCGTTGATTGTGAGAGGGTAGCTTATGGACAGTTCTCCGGTGGTTACGGATACCTCGTCGGACCATTCGGAGGTAACCTTGCCGGCTATTGCCTGAACCCGTACCACATATTCGGTTGAATACTCGAGTGAGCCAATTGTGCAGCTGCGCTCAGCGCCGCTGCCGGCAGCCTTGAAGTCTGCCTCCCCGGCTTTGTGATACTCGGTCTTGTAAGATTTGGCGTCCTTGACTTCCGCCCAGGACACCGAGATGGTGTTGCCGGATGCAGTGGCCGTGACGACCGGCTTTTCGAGCGATGTAACTTCCTCAGGCTGAGGCTCGGGGGGTGTGGGCGTCGGTTCGGGTTCGGGCTTGGTGCAAGCGGCCAGGACGGCCAGAATGCACAGTGCGTTCAGGATAAGATGCTTTCTCATATTTTTATAGAATTGGTTATAGTATGCATTTAGTCTTAAATATAGACCCCGGTTTTTGAAGCTTTCCCTAGTGCCGGGTAAAAAAAAAGACGCAGCCCAAAGGTGATGTGACCCCCAAAAGTTGGACGGTTTAACATTATTACGAGGCCTTAGATTTGAACAGAGCTCGGTATTGCACCGGGCTCTTTCCTTTTAGCCTCAGTTTGATTCTATCGTTATTGTAATACCGGATATAGTCCTGGAGCGATTTTTTGAACTGTTCGATAGATTCCCACTCCTGCAAATATAGCAATTCATTCTTCATTAGCCCAAAGAAGTTCTCCATCATTGCGTTATCTAGGCAGTTCCCCTTGCGGGACATACTCTGCGTTATACGCCTATCCTCCAGAGTCTTCTGATATCTTTTATGCTGATAATGCCATCCTTGATCTGAGTGAAAGATGAGATTTCCTTGTATATTCCTCTTCTTGAAGGCATTGTCCAGCATAGTCATTACCAATCTCAAGTCTGGACTATTTGAGATTGCATAGGAGACGATCTCCCCATTGAACATATCCAGGACTGGTGACAAGTATATCCATCTGTCCTTTATCTTCACCTGAGTTATATCGGTCGCCCATTTCTGGTCCGGTGCCGCTCCAGTTCCGTCATTTCCTCTGGTTTCTTTTTCTTGGGCCTTCCCATATCTTTTCTTGGGCGGCCTCTTGGTTTTTGTTGATATAGAGCCTCATATCCACACTCTCTGACTATCCTTCGCCAGGCGAGCAGGCTGCTGACACTTACGTTATATTTTATGGTCGCCTCATGCAAAGGTAAGGGATTCTCTCCAATATCTCTAACTACTTTCTCCTTAAAAGCTCCATCTGCCTTAACATATTGCTTCTTCGCCAATGCTGCTGGGCCTTTCTCCTGGTACATAAGCCACAAAGCCTCAAGAAGTTCACAACTAATTCCATAATGATTATGGATATACTTACTGCTATATCCATCTTCCATCATCCTCATATACTTGAGACGATCTTCGTAACTGTGTTTCTTGTACTTTTTTGACATAACAAAACCCCGAAAGTTTTTTGTCTAACTTTCGGGGTTCGTGTCATAAGAGCTCTATTTTTATTGTTCTTCCATTAAGCGGAGGTGCTGAACGTAGATCGCTTTCTGCTTTGCGATACGCTTCTTCACGGAAGGCTTCTCAAAATTCTTGCGGGCGCGCATCTCGCGGACAGCACCCGTCTTCTCGAACTTACGCTTGAACTTCTTAAGAGCGCGCTCGATATTCTCGCCTTCTTTAACCTGTACGATGATCATTCCTTTATCACCCCCTTTTTCTTTAAATTTGGACCGCAAAGTTAAAAATTTTTTTTATATTTGTATGTTTGCACTTAATAATTATGAAAAAAATTCTTCTTGTCATTGCCGGCCTCGCCGTCGCCCTCTCTCTGACGGCCACCGTACCTCACCGTTCGCGTATCCCCGATATCCCCGGATACAAGACCTTGAAAGGTGATTTTCATCTGCATACCAACTTCAGCGACGCCTCCGTGTGGCCCGTGACCCGCGTGGATGAAGCTGATTTCGACGGTCTTGATTTCATCTCCATCACCGACCATATCGAGACCCATCATCAGCATATGATCAAGGATTTTGCTGCTGATGCGGACCGCAACTCTTCATATCAGATGGCTCTTAAAGCTGCCAAGAAGTACGGCATCCTCGTAATTCACGGCGCCGAACTTACCCGCGGCACCCGCATTTTCCCCGGCCACTTCAATACGCACTTCATTACCGACGGCAACGCCATTGCCGAAGCCTCCGAAGCCCACAACGGCAAATATGGCCAGGACGAGTTCCGTCAGGAAGAAGAAGCCATCCGCTCCGGCCTCAAGGAAGCCAGGAAGCAGGGCGCTTTCCTTGTGTGGAACCATCCCGACTGGGAGCAGCAGGCCCCTAACGAGACCAAGTTGTGGCCCATCCATACCGAGCTCCTCAACGCCGGCCTCATCGACGGCATTGAAATCATCAACCGCTTCAGCGGCTACGATCCCGAGGCTTTCCACTGGGCCATAGAGAAAGACCTTGCAATAGTTACCGGCACCGATGCGCACAAGCCTATGTTCCAGTGGGTTGACTATGAGAAAGGGGAGTACAGGCCTATGACCCTCGTCTTTGCCAAGGACCGCACTCTTGACGGTATCCGTGAAGCTCTTGACGCGCGCCGCACCGCCGCTTATGCCGACGGCTGCGTATATGGCAAGGCCGAATGGCTCGAGCCCCTCTTCAAAGAGTGCTTCGAGGTCAGCAACATCAAATACACCGAGAAGAAAGTGACATTCACTGTCCGCAATCTCAGCACTATTCCCATCATTCTCAAGAAGGCTCCCGGCAGTGAGAACCTTACTTACTGCCGCCTCCAGTACATCAACGGAGAGGAGGAAATCAGCTTCTCCGTCAACGGCACCGACAGCCGCAAGCCCATCGGGGTGTCCGAGTTCGACGTCAATTTCTATGTTGACAACTGGCTGACCGACGTCGATACCCCCCTAAAGGTGACCTATCATTTCGTTATGCCTGAAAAATACCGTAAATAACTACTAATCAAACTAATCTATTATGACCAAAAAATCTTTCTGGGGAGTGTACAGCGCTCCCGACTGTGAAGTAAGTGCAAAAGAGGCGGAAGTCGTCCTTTGCGAGAGCCCTGAAGGAATGACCGAAGATTTCGGCGGATTCGAAGATTTTACTTGGTAAAAGCTGTTGCCTTATGAAAAAGTACCTTGCTTTTGCGGCTATAGCTCTTGCCGCCGCTGTTTCCTGCCAGAAGGAAGCAGCCCCTGCCGAGGAGATGCCCGTAGCGCCCGTGCGCGAGGGGTATGTCGAAGTCACTCTTACCGCCACGAGCGACGCACAGACCAAGGCCGTCCTGGATGGCAATACCGTTGTCTGGGCCGTAGGTGAAGAAGTTGCCGTTTATCCCGGCGACGCTACGACCCCTGAGAAGTTCACCGTCAAGGCGGTAGATTTCGATCAGGTGACGATTACCGGTTCCGTTCCGGCCGGCACCACTTCATTTATCGCCGTGTATCCTTTTAAGCAGGCAAGAAGCCGCAGCGGTGAGACTCTGCATATGATTCTTCCCGAGTCCCAGACGGTACCCTCCGGCGGCAACATTGATCCTAAGGCGATGTCCTCCGTGGCATACTTCGCTGATGCAACTGCCAAACCGCAGTTCAAGAACGTGTTCTCGCTTATCGAGTTCAAGGTCAGCAAGCCCGACGGAATCAGGGATGCCGGTTTCTATGCCGATTGTTCCGAGGCTTCGTACTATCTCGGGGAGATTGAAGTCAAGGTCAGCACTACCGGGGAAGCCCCCGTGGTGACCAACCTGCTCGGAGGTTTCAACACGACCGTCCTGCCTGCATCCGGTACGCAGTTCGAGGCTGACAAGAGCTACTACGCCGTGATGCCTCCCTGCGAGAATCCAGTGAATTTCGGCTTCTATATCAATACTGAATCGAAGGTTGCCAGTAAGGAGGCCGCCGCCGGCAAGACTCTTGCCCGCAACAAGGGCCTTTCCGTCGGAAATCTGACAACGGACGACCTTGTATGGAAGTGGGAGTGGATCCACAACGCCCAGGAACTCAATGCCTTCCTAGCCGAGGCCCCTGCTTATACGGCTGATGACGAGGTGCTGCTTGCCAATGATATCGATATGACGGGCGAATCCATTACGACCTGCGGCAACTGGGCCGGTATCTTCAACGGCAATGGCTACAAGATCAAGAACTGGACCTCTGACGGAGTCGCCTTGTTCGGAATTAATAAAGGTACGATTACGGGTCTTACGTTTGATGAGTCTTGCTCGCTGAGCTTTCCTTTACCCAAGCTGTTCAATGATGAAGAACTGGACAAGGCTGGCACTTCATTTGGCTTCCTTACGGTTTTCAATGACGGAACAGTTTCAGAATGTATCAACAACGCAGACATCACCGCCACCTGGACTGAGAATACCGGGCGCGCATATTACGCCCCGCTTATAGGCAATACCAACGTAAGTAATAGCGTCATTGATGGTTGCGGCAACAACGGTGACATTACAATAACCTTTGCAGGTCAGGAAAATGTTCCGTACATCGGCACGATTGCCGGCCGCTCTGCCGGCACCAACGGCCAGCTTACGGTCAAGGACTGCTTCAATACCGGAAATGTTACCGTCAAGAATAACGGTGTCGGTGACAATATTTATATTGGTGGTCTTTTCGGAACTGTCAACAGCGGCGGCCTAATCCAGAACTGCCAGAATTCCGGAGAAGTATCCTATGAGTACGTGCTTGGAGGAACCGGCGCATATGTGAATATGGGCGGGGTCGTCGGTTATACGGCAGCCAAGATTGAAGATTGCACCAACACCGCCGACATTACTTATGAAAGCGCCAAGGACAACTCTGTCACACGTCCCAACATCGGCGGCGTTGCTGGCTATGTCTCCGGCGGCATTACCGGCAGCAGCAACAGCGGTGCTATCACGGTGACAGGAATGTTCGGTCATACCAATACTTCCACCATACCTTCTTCCGCCGGCTCTATGCCCTATCCTGCGTTCGGCGGAGTTGCCGGTTGCGTAGGCCACAACACCAAGACCGTTATGTGCGACAACTGCACCAACACCGGAAAGATTACTGTTGACGCTGCTAACGAAGGCGGCGGCTATATGCGTGTCGGCGGTGTTGCCGGCAGCGTGAACGGCAGTATGAATTCCTGCACGAACAGCGCTGACGTGGAAGTCAAGTCAGCAGGAAAGCAGAGCGCAATCGGAGGTCTGGTAGGATATTGCCAGATTCACAAAGATGGAGAACTTGAATGGAAAGACTGCACCAACGAAGGGGCGGTCA
Source organism: uncultured Bacteroidales bacterium (assembly GCA_900318565.1). Classification (GTDB taxonomy): domain Bacteria; phylum Bacteroidota; class Bacteroidia; order Bacteroidales; family UBA932; genus Cryptobacteroides. The sequence goes on along the minus strand of ONLD01000030.1, from coordinate 3,875 downwards.
CCCTCTCTTCCGCGCCTGCAAATACCACGTTCTCTTACGTTGGCGGAATCGTAGGCAACATCAACAAGACGATGATAATCAGCGGTTGCACCAACCGCGGAGCCATCACCACGACCAGCCCTTCACTGTTGCGCGTGGGCGGAATCGCCGGCCTGTCCAAAATCATTGAAAACAGTTCCAACTATGGAGCGATTTCCGTGACAGGCGCCACTTGGGGTAAAAAGGCTGATTCTGCTGCCGATTATTCAGATTATGCAAGTTCCGTAGGTGGTTTGGCCGGTTTTGGCCAGGGCAATATTTTCGGTTGCGAGGTCAAGTGCAGCGTCACCAGCAATTCAGCCGAGAATTCGTTCATCGGCGGCCTTGTGGGCGGTCTTGGCAACACTGCGCAGGATTATTATGATTCCATAATCGACGCCCAGATTACCGCCGCTTCCGGTGTGTGCACGGGCATAGTTCTCGGCGGTCAGATAAACAACCAGAAAACCGTCAACTTAGGACTCCCCGGACAGCAACTGACTATCAAATCTACCACTTCTATCAATGGTACGGCTGTGTCAGGTACCGATGTCGCCGCCAGGACCAAGATTGTCGGGCATATCGAGACTGAAAGCGGTCACGCCGACTATATCCAGTTGACCAACGTAATTCTCGAGTAGATGTTGAGGTGAAGTAATCACATTCGCAATTCCTTATAAGTGTGGCTGTCAGTCTGAGGACCGGCAGCCACATTTTTACTTGGAAACCTAAGTGAAAAACTTAGGTGTAATGTGGTGCGGTATTGCAAAATATTTTTATATTTGCGAGTTAACCGAATCATCTATTTATTTATATATATGGTCAAAACACATTATTTCGGAGCGTACAGTGCTCCCGTTTGTGAATTTGCGGAGGAGAGTCTCGAGGCCCTTCTCTGCCAGAGTCCCGGCGGCTTAACCGAAGAATTCGGAGGGGACGTCCCGTTTAACTGGTAATCGATGACAGCTATGAAGAAGTATTTGTTCTTTGCAGCCGCTGCGATTGCTGCACTCGTTTCCTGCAACAAGGAAATCGCTACTGAAGAAGTCCTGGCCCCCAAACAGGGTTACAAGGAGATTACTCTTACAGCCGAGGTCGGAACCGACACCAAGGCGTCTCTCGACGGCAAGAAAGTCATCTGGGAGAAGGGCGAGCAGGTGGCTGTTTTTACCACCGCCTCCACCAGCCCGGAAACATTCTCCGTCAAGGAAGTTGAAGGTACCACAGTTACAATCACCGGTGCCGTCCCCGCATCCGCTACCAGCTTCATCGCCGCTTATCCTTACAAAAACGCTGTCTCCTGCACCGACGGAGTGGTGAAAATGATAGTTAAGGATACCCAGACGGTAGGGGAGAGCGGAGTGGATGGAGAAGCCCTCAACAGCGTCGCCTATTTTGAGACTGTTGACGCAGCTCCTACCTTCAAGAACACCCTCGCCCTGGTGAAATTCACCGTCGGCTCGGAAGGCGTCAAGAAAATCAAGATTGCCGCCGACCAGAAAGGAGCCCTTGGCGGCTCTGTCGCAGTGACGGTCACCAATTCTGAGGGCGCTCTTGCCGAGCCTGCCATCGCCGCTGCCGAGAAGGCTGCTGTCGTGGTGGAGAATGAGGCCGGTTTCGTCGTCGGCAAAACCTACTATGCTGCGGTCTCTCCCGGTGAGTACACCGGCTTCTATGTGACCAGCTATGTGGGTGGCGATATCAAGCTTAAGTCCACTGACAAAGCCGGCACCATCGCCCGCAATGCGACTTTGGATCTTGGTGACGTGACGACAGGCTCTGCCGTCGTGGATATGATTACCGGAATCACCAATGCCGAGGAACTTCAGTTCTTCCTGAGCAATGCTCCGAAGTACGATGCAGACGTGACCGTGAAGGTCCTCAACGACATAGACCTTACCGGCGTGACCCTGACCGGTGCCAAGTCCTTCAATGGCACTCTTGACGGACAGGGATTCAGCCTCAAGAACTGGACCGGTACCGAGCCTCTGTTTGCTACCATCTCCGGCAAACTGACCAATCTGGTAGTTGACGAGACCTGTAGTTTCGCTCCCGCCGGCAATATCTTCGGCGTTTTCGCAGCTGAAAGTGAAGCTGAACTCAGCAAGCTTGTGAACAAGGCTCCCGTTACATTCAGCAGGGATGCTAATTGCACCGCTCCCGTGCTGCTTGCCGGTATCGTCGGTGCCTCTAAGGGCGCTGTCAGCGATTGCGAGAACTGGGGCGCCGTCACTATGACCGTCGCGGGCTCCGTGCAGGCTACCGGCGTGGCAGGTATCGCCGCGCTGCAGGCCGCTCCCGTGACCGGCTGTATCAATAAGGGTGCTCTTTCGCATACCGCTAATTATACCGGGACTAAGAATGCTCCCTACAAGGGCTATTCCAAGGCCGTACCTTGTATGGGCGGTATCGTGGCTTACGGTTATCAGGGCGTCGTTATCAAAGGTTGTGAGAATACCGCAAGCGTTACTTTCCAGCACAACACCATCGATAAGATACCGTCCAATATGAACCGTCATTTTGTTGCCGGTATCATCGGTGCCTCTTATGGCCTGGTCGAGGACTGCAACAATTCCGGAAACATTACAGCCATTGCAATAAATTCGGCCGGAAATAAAGCGTTCAGTACCTATGAATACATTATCGGCGTAGGCGGAATTGCCGGCGGCGATTATTATACTCCCGATACAGAGAATCTTTCCGATATTGTCAACTGCACGAATTCCGGAAACGTGGACTTGCAGTCCAACTCGACGAAGTCCAATTCTACCTGTGCGGGTATCTTCTCCTGGCCGGGGTCGGAAGCTCCCCAAACCCACGCTACCAAGGGTTGCGTCAATACCGGCAAGGTTTCGCTGAGCAAGCGTAATGTCAAGGCACGTGTCGGCGGAATCCAGGCCGGTACCGGCAATATGGAAAACTGCAAGAATACCGGCGACATCGAAATCAGCCGCTGCACAACTGCGGCCCAGGTCGGCGGCCTTGGCGGTTTCCACGCAAATATCCACTACCTCCGCAACTGTGAGGTTGACTGCAAGATAACTTATACCTATGACAGTTATCTTAGCGGAGTCGGCGGTCTTGTCGGCAATCTCGGCATCCTTAGTGCTCATCCTAAAGAAGAGTACACAATGTTCGAAGGCTGTAAGGTCAATGTGAAGTATGAAGCGACCCAAGCTACAGGTGCTGATGCTGAAAAGACAGTGGCCGGTATTGTCATAGGTACGGACAAGGCAGCCTCCATTACCGCCACTTACGGCTCTCCTGAGGCTCCTATGCAGCTCAAGGGCTCCATCAAGCTTACTGCTGACAGCGAAGTTGTAGAGGTAAACAAAGACAACTACACCGAAATCTTCGCCGGCAACAAGGCTGAGGTCGGAAGCGCGCATACTCTCTACGTCGATTTCCCTGATGTCCTCGCTTTCGAGCGCGTTATCGGCTGGTACAGCAGCGCCAGCGCATTGTGGACAAACAGCGTGACCGGCGTGTCCATAACGCACCCTGACGGCTACGGTATGGCCCGCGGCATAGCGATGGACGACGAGTACATCTATCTTCCCAAGTCTTCGAGCTACGCCAACGTGGCAGCGGTGAGCATTGCCGACCCGACGCAGCAGAAGGCCCTGAACAAGACCGGCATAAGCGGAGGAAGCACATTCGTGACCTCGTTCGTGCGGATGCTCAAGAACAGCGACGCCAGCGTGAACGGCGGCAAGGACGTACTCCTTCTCTGCAACCTTACGTCAACCAACAGCGACGCCAACCAGCTCCGCCTGTATGCCTACAAGGACGGCGTCGATGCCGCCCCGACCCAGATTGCCGGTTTCTGCTGGGACGGAGCCAACAATGTTAACGAC
>ONLD01000071.1 GCA_900318565.1 uncultured Bacteroidales bacterium | reverse complement strand
GTGCTCTAACATATCGTCGCTTGACCTTTCGAATAATACTAAACTGAAGGACTTAGCCTGCGAGTTAAATCATTTGACAGAGCTTGATTTGTCTGCCAACACTCAACTAAAGGTGCTACATTGTTATGACAACCGCATCAGCTCTTTAAAGCTTCCGGACAGTTTAGAGCAACTCCTGTGTTGGAATAATCCAATAGGTTCCCTTGATGTATCGGGTATGACTGAGCTGTACGACTTAGCCTGTGCAAATACCGGACTGACGAAACTTGATGTAAGTGCTAATGCTAAACTTAAATACCTAGCGTTCAACGACAATGATGTCAAGACGATAGACTTGTCCGGCAATCCTCTCCTCGAAGAACTCGCTTGTTGGAATTGCGGACTTGGGAGCCTGGATGTTTCCCATAATCCGAATCTGACGTGGTTGCGCTGCTGGGGGAACAGTATTGCTGTTCTCGATGTTTCGCGCAATCCAAAGCTTGGCACTCGTACGACAGGCGGAGAGCACGAGAACGGTCTTTCATGTTCTCCTATGAATGATGATGAAGGGAATAACCTTCTGAAGTCCTTGTTTGTAAAATCAAATCAGGTTATACCCTTTGTTACACGTAATAGAAGTACAGAACATATTCCCGCTCAGACCAATATCTATTATGTCGATGATCCTCTTCCGATAGAGGACCCAGCATTCAAGGCTTGGCTTGTCAGCAATTTCGACACCGACGGCAATGGCCAGATAAGCTATGCTGAGGCGGAGAGAATAACGCAGATCTGGCTGTCACCTTCAAATGAAATCAATCTTCAGTCACTTCAGGGAATCGAGTATATGCCTAACCTGGAGGTCCTCTGCTGTATTGGTGAATGGTACAATTACAGTGACGGTACCTTACCCATTGACAAGCCATATTATTATATCGGGCCATATCGCAACGGCGGCCCGATAGGGACGATCAATAAAGTTGATGTAAGTAACAATCCCAAACTGCGTCTTCTTAATCTTGCCAATAACAGCGCCCTGGGTGTGGAGATGGAGACTATTGATTTATCGCATAATCCTTTGCTGGAAGAATTATGCTTGAACTTGACCTATTTGAACTACCCTGATATTAAGCATAATCCTCGTCTGCGTGATATTCAATTATCAGGGTTGAGGGGTAATATGCCAGATTTCTCGTCTTTTACTGAACTAAGACGCCTAAATATTGAGTATCCTCAGGATGCTCAAAACCAACGGGCCCACGATATAGATGTGTCAAAAGCTCCACATCTGGAATGTCTGATAGTCAGTGACGCCGCCCGCTCCATGTCCGACCTGTCGCTGAACCCCGAGCTTAAGGAATTGCATTATCCGTATTGTCCTGAAGTCGGTCTTGTAGATCTGAGTAAGCTTGTCAAATTGGAGGCCCTCGGCTTGGCAGGCAATGGCATTACATCAATAGACTTGTCTGTATTAACTTCCCTGAAGCGATTGCACATAGACCATAATGCTCTTATACAGCTTGATTTGACTTCCAATACACAATTGTGGTATCTTGACTGTAACTGTAACAACTTGTCCGAGCTTAATTTGAGTGGTCTGTCGTCATTAAGGGAGATTTATTGTGACGGCAATCCATTGACGTCGCTTGATGTTAGTGGCAATGGCAATCTGGAGGTGCTCGGGTTCTCAAGTACTCAAATATGTAATATTGATATTTCCAACAATGCTAAATTGTGTAAAATTGGTTGCGAAAACATTCCTGGATTAAATTGTCTGGATCTAAGTAAGAACGTCAATCTTCAGAAACTGTTTATTAATGGTGATGGTTTTACATCCATCGATATCAGCAATAATACAAAACTCGAAGAAATTGGTTGCCGAGGCAATAAGATAAGCACCCTGAACGTATCAAATAATCGTCTCTTGAAAGAACTCTCCTGCGTTCAGCAGAACCGTCCGGATGGGAAGAATTACCTGCAGACCCTTTATATTGCAGGGGGGCAGTCTATACCTCATATCACTGTTAATCGTAGTATTGATTATATTCCCGCTGAAACTATTATAACAACCGCACCTCAGTCTGGTGGCGGAGAAGGCACCGGGGATGAAGACTGGAATTAGATATTAATCGGAAGGACCATTTTACTGTCATTTATCTATATGAAGACAAAAGATTTAAAGCCATCCGTCTCTCTTGAAGTATTCAACAAACCGTATAATAATAACCACGGGAAGACGTTTAAGATTCTTAACAATCATCTTACTTTGCCGCACGATGTGGATCACGTATACGTTGAGTTCAAAGGTTCAAGAGCCGAGGCAAAAATAGGCACATATCGGAAGCATAATACTCTTCGAGGTACAGATACTATCCGCACTTTAATTGCAGAAAACCATTGGCAGCCCGGGACAAAACTCAAATGCGAATTTATCATTGAAGAGAAGGCGCATAATTATAAGATAATCTAAAGCGTAATTGTTATCTTTGCGCAGATGCCTAACCAGATTCCCGAAATAACCTCCCTCCTTGAGGCAGTGGAGCGCAAATACGGCCGGAAGGTGAATACCTCCACGGACTTTGAGTCGTTGTCCGTGGTGATTGAGCGCGAGACGGGGGAGTACATCTCTTCTTCAACGCTCAAGCGCCTGTGGGGGTATGTACACTTGAAGCCAGTGCCGCGCATCACGACGCTGGACCTGCTATGCCGTTTCATCGGTTATCCTTCGTTTGCTGAATACCGGAATGCGCTGAAGAATTCTCGGGAGGTTTCTTCGGACTTCTTTTCCACGCCGTTTGTTTCTGCCTCAGAATTGGCGCCGGGCGATAAACTGTTAATCGGCTGGGCTCCAAACCGCTTGGTGAAACTCGAGTTTATAGGAGACGGTACTTGGCGGGTGCTTGAAAGTGCCAACGCCAAACTGCTGCCGGGAGACAGCTTTCAGGCGGCGCAACTTCTCCTTGGCTACCCGCTGGTACTGGATGGCATCACCCGCGCCGACGGCAGCGTCACGCCATCATACATCGCCGGCAAGAACGGTGGACTTACGCTGTTGGAGAAGGCATAGTATAGCAACCTATTCAAACAGCTCCGTAGCTTGCCGGAAGAGGTCGTCGATGACGGCTCCTTCGACGGTAGCATCTGCAGCGTCCCCGTAATTAGTGACGCTTGGCTGTACAGGGCGCTCCTTTGCGGCCTTGGGCTTGGCAGGTGTCGAAGATGCAGCCGGGTCATTGATGGAACAACTGTCTGCTGGAGTCAGGACGGTAGTGTCAACAGGCACCGAGACGGGCTCAGTCTTCCCGGCTGGCATTTCGGGAGCAGAAAACCATCCGCTTGCGACTGGCCATAGCGCGAAAGCGGCTGCAAACACGATGAAAAGTACCCCTGACACCAGAGGCCAGCGGCTATGAAGAGCCTTTTGGACTTCCAGGACGGATGAATAGCGCAACTGAGGCTTTTTTTCGCAGCACTTGCGTACGACACTGCGATGCCTGCGCGTAAGGTCGGAGATGACCAGCCCGAGTGACCATATATCGCTGCGCACATCGCCAATTCCGCCTTGCAGGACTTCTGGAGCCGCATACACGGCGGTTCCGGCAGGCGCTTTGAGCACCGAATGGGCATCGGAGTCGGAAAAGCCGAAGTCTATGAGTTTTACCGTGTTGCCCTTGTAAGTGACCAGAATGTTGGACGGCTTGAGGTCGCGGTGGAGCACCTGCTTGGAGTGCATATAAGACAGGGCGTCGCACAACTGGTCTATAATGCTGTCTTCGAGCTCGGGCGAGTGGCTTTCGGAGGCAATCAGTTCTTCCAGGGTGCGGCCGTCTATCCACTCCATCTCTATGCAACTTCCAAGGTCCGCTACGGTCTGGAACGAGTAGTACTGGCAGATGTTCTGGTGGTCAAGCGAAAACCCTATCTGGAACTCTTTGCGGAGCAGGCCCTCATAGACGGGGTTGCCGCGAAACTGCCGCTTGAGACATTTCAGCACCCGGAAGCGTCCCAGGCGGTTGATGCGCCACAGCTCGCTGTATCCCGATTCTGAACTGTGTAGCAGTTCGAGGAACGGTGAGCCGTCTTGCGAGGGCTCCTCCGGGCTGGAGAAAAATGAAGATGTTACTTCCGAAAGCACTTTCAAAGATAATGATTTTTAGCTAATTTTGTATTCTGTGAAGCGACTGATAACACTATTGCTGATGTTTTTCCTTGTTCCCGCGGCTATAAGTGCACAGGAGCTTAAATGGGATGCAGCCCTTGGGCAGTACCAGCGCATCTGCGATGAATGCATCTCGCTTCGTATCCGTTCAGCTTCCGGTGAGAGAATAAACGCTTCGGAAGTCACGGCTTTGCTCTCGCGCCTGACGAGCCTGAAAGAGATTCTGCAGGGCGCTACAGGCCAGATGACACCTGCGCAGCGTCTGCGTTTCCAGGCTATCCGCCTCCGCTATGAAGAGGTGTTCGGCCTGCCTGTGCGCAGCACCATCTCGCTGCCAAAGTTGTCTTCACATTTAAGCGATCCCGCGGCGGCTCTTAAGGTTCAAGAGTTTTGCGCGCCCTGCAATACCGGGCATAAGCCCTCCGGCGTGCGCGCCTCAGTCATCCTGTTTGCCGGCGTGCCGGACCTGTACTATGGCGCTATGGTGAGTCTTTCCCGGTGGCGTTTTGGCGGATACATAAAAGCATCGGCCGGCATTCCGTTCATCAAGCCCGCATACAGTTGTTTCGCCGATGGCACGACACCCGCCGGCTACATCTGGACAAGCGGTAAAGAAAGCATCTCGCGATGGGCGGTGACGGCCGGAGCTACATTTGCCCCTCTGAACTTCTTGTCCATCTATGCCGGAGCAGGTTACGGAAGACGCAGCCTCCTGTGGCAGGATGTAGCCGGGAAGTGGGCTGAAGTCTCCGATCGTTTGGCTGCCGGCCTCGCCCTGGATGGCGGAGCCGTTTTCCAGATCGGCCGGGCTTCAATTCTTGCCGGCGTCTCCTTTATCGGCGGCGGGACCGTATGCGCCGAGTTCGGCCTCGGGCTTAACTTCTGATTGGCCGATCATCTTCAGCCACTTGCGGTAACCGAGGATGGCGAAGGCGGTGTAGATGCCGTAGATTGCGGCTTTGAACGGGATGCCTTTGCGGACATACAGCACGCAGCAGACCAGGTCCACCGCCAGCCACAGGAGCCACTGCTCTGCGTATTTGCGGGACAGGGCCCACAGCGCCACGATGCTGAGGGCCGTCGTGAAGGCGTCGGCGACCGGCACCGTCGAATCCGTCCAACTGGTCAGAATCCACCAAATCCCAAACCACAGCAGCAGGCCCGCCAAGGCGGACGGGACGATGTGCGCGCGCTTGTAGTGCTGCACCGGGAGACTTCCGCCGCTGCCTTTGGCGCGGCCCGAGAATTTCCAGGCCAGGTAGCCGTAAATACCTGCAATGCAGTAGTATATGGCCATCCCGAAGTCGGCGTAGAGCCCGGCTTTGAAGTACAAGACCATATCGATTGCGGGCATAATGATGCTGGCGAGCCAGAGCCAGATGCTGGCCTTGTACTCGAGCAGCAGATACACGAGCCCGACTACGAATCCGAGGATATCCAGAAAGCGGAGCGTATCCATCTCTCAGAAACTTAAGGATATATGTCCCAGCACGGTCAGCGGGGCCACGGGGATGAATCCTATCTGGTAGTAGCGGTTGTACGGCCCGTGGCCGTAGCTCTCGCAGATTGCGCTGTACACCCACCCGCTCTGCGCCACGCGTGCGGAGAACAGGTTTTTGAAGTCAAGCCCGAAGGTGATGTCCTTGACAATCTTGCGGGGCTTCAGGCTGTAACTCAGACTCACGTCGGAAAGGCTGTATTCGGGAAGCGAACGGTACTCATTTTGGCTGTTGTCCAGATACATACGGCTGACGTAGCCGGTGTGCCAGACTGCCCTGAAGGCCCCGAAATGCAGGTCGGCGAAGCCGTTGAGGATGGCGGAGGGCGAGTAGGCCAGGGCCCTGTCGGAGCAATGAATCACCCGGACGCCATTGTCCCAGTCTTCCACGTATTCGTCGAAGTCCAGCAGGCGGTTGCGGCTCAGAGCGGCGTTGCCCTCGAGGCTCAGCCATCGGCAGATGTCCCATCCTGCCGTGAGTTCGGCTCCGAGACGGTATGAATCCGGGATGTTGGTGGTCAGCGGCTCCCCGATGTCGCTCGTCTCGCCGGTCTGCACCAGCTGGTCTTTGTAGCGCATATAGTACAGGGTGGCGCCGATGTGCCAGTTCCTTGAAAGGTATTGGTAGCCCGCCTCCCAGTCCAGCAGGCGCTCGGCTCGCGGGGCGGGGTATTTCCCGTTGTCTGTGAAGTTGTTGCGTTCCGGCTCACGGTTGCTCACGGCAAAGGATGCGAAGGCTCTGTGGCCGCCCTGGCTGAAGTTGATTCCCGCCTTGGGATTGAAGAAGTTGTACTTCTCGTCCACGCCAAGCATATGCTTTGAAGCGGTACCGTCGCCGTTGTCGATGTACTTGTCATTGTAGCCGTCGGTACGGTAGCCTACGTAGCGGTATTGCACGTCCCCGAACAGGCTCCAGGCATCCGACAGGTCATAGCTTGCCTTGACGAATGCGCTCGCGTCCGTCTTGACGGCGTCGGAGTCATAGTATTGGTAGCGCCCGGAGCCGCCCAGAAGCCGCGCCGCCAGCTCTTCGTTGCCTATGTAGGTCAGGTAGCCGAAGTGGTTGCCGGTGAATCGCTGCACGTTGAGCCCGCCGACGACGCTCCAGCGGTCCTTGCCAAAATCCGCGCTCGCCACGACCCCGTATGCATCCTGGCTGAGACCCTTCCGGCGCACGAAGTCGCTGCGTTTCACCGTGCTTCCGTCGGCTCCCGTGAAGTTGGAGATGCCGTACTTCAGGAGCTTGTTCTGGTAGCGGAACTCGTCGTACCAGCCGTGCCCGGGAGTGTAGTGCGCAGACACGGAGAACTTCCACCAGTCGCCCGCAAGCGCGGAGAAGTTGAGGATGTGGTGGTTCTGCCAGAAGTTGTCGGTAGTGCGGGGCCACAGGCTGCCGTCACTCATCTTGTAGCGCTCCAGCGTGTACTTGTCGCCGTCAATGAGCAGCTGCTCGTACAGCGAGTTGTACAGCCCCAGCCCGGCGGCGCACAGGTCGGCGTAGGTGCGGATGCCGGTCTTCGAACCGTAGGTGCCGTCCATCAGCGAGAGGTCGTCGTTGCCTGCCGTCACGCCGTTCCAGGCCTGCCCCGTGGTCTCGAAGTTGCCGAAGAGCTTGTAGGAGAGCTTCCAGCTGCTGCCCAGCCAGCTCAGGCCGGCGTAGTAGCTTCCGGAGCGGCCGGCGGTGCCGTGGAGGTAGCCGTCAGTGGTGGTCTGGTGGTAGGCAGCATCCAGCACAAGGTGGTTCCACAGCAGGCCGGTGGACAGGTTGCCGCCCCAGTTGGCGGTGTTCCAGGAACCGTACGAGGCTGTCACGGTGGCCTCCGGCAGCAGCGAGGGAGCCTTCGAGGCAAGTGCTATCGTGCCTCCGAAAGCGCCGTCGCCGTTGGTGGACGAGCCTACGCCGCGCTGTATCTGCACGCTGCCGAGCAGACTGGCGTAGGAGTTCATATTTGCCCAGAACACGGTCTGGTCTTCCGGGGAATTCAGGGGCACGCCGTCAAGGGTCACGTTGATGCGGGAGCCGCCGGCGCCGCGAATGCGCATATAGCTCGTGCCTGTGCCTACGCCGTTCTCGCTCCAGGCAATCACGCCGGGCGTGCGGGCGAACAGCATAGGCAGCTCGATGCCGGAAGAAGAGAAATCTTTCAGCTCCCCGCGGCTGATGTTGGCCACGGCGAACGGGGCGTCGGACGATGCGCGCACGGCTCCCACGACGGCCTCCTGCAGCTGGATGACTGCTGCGGAGTCGGCAGGCGCCTGGGCGCGGACAAACAAGGGAAGGACGGCAGCCGCTGCAGCTGCCGACAGGTTAAGGATAAATCTCTGTATCATAAAACATAAACATTTCCTCCGCGGGCATTATCCCGATCAGGTATAAGGGTATTATCTCAGCATCGGCCACAGGCGGGCTTCAGCACCCCTTGGCTTGACAGGTACGCAAGCCGGATGCAAATGTACAATAAATTTTTACCATAATTGATTAAAATTGACTAAATTTGCGGCGCAATTAGGCAAAATACTTTATTTTTTATTCAATATTATGAGAATTATCCAAGTTACAGGCAGGGAAATCCTCGATTCAAGAGGAAACCCTACAGTTGAGGTCGAGGTCATCCTCGAATCCGGTATCAAAGGCGTGGCGGCAGTTCCTTCAGGAGCTTCCACCGGTGAGAACGAGGCTCTCGAGCTTCGTGACGGCGACAAGAAGCGTTATCTTGGCAAGGGCGTGCTCAAGGCAGTCGCCAATGTCAACGACGTCATCGCTCCGGCCATCGTCGGTATGTCCGCCCTCGAGCAGCGCGCCATCGACAAGACTATGATTGAACTCGACGGCACTCCTACCAAGAGCAAGCTCGGCGCCAACGCCATCCTGGGCGTGAGCCTTGCAGTGGCCCACGCAGCAGCCAACTACCTCGACATTCCCCTGTACCGCTACATCGGCGGCACCAATACCTATGTCCTCCCCGTTCCTATGATGAACATCATCAACGGCGGAGCCCACTCCGACGCCCCCATCGCGTTCCAGGAGTTTATGATCCGTCCCGTGGGCGCAAAGTGCGAGGCTGAGGCCGTCCGTATGGGCGCCGAGGTGTTCCACGCCCTCAAGAAGGTCCTCAAGGACCGCGGATGCAGCACCGCAGTCGGTGACGAAGGCGGTTTCGCTCCCGCTCTCAAGGGTATCGACGACGCTCTCGACTGCATCATCGAGGCCATCAAGGCCGCAGGTCTGGAGCCCGGCAAGGACATCACCATCGCTATGGACTGCGCAGCATCCGAGTTCTGCTTCAAGGGCGAGGACGGCAAGTTCTACTATGACTACAAGCAGCTGAAGGACGGCAAGAAGAAGGATCCTCGCGGCCACCGCCTTACCACTGACCAGCAGATCAACTACCTCAAGAAGCTCATCGAGAAGTATCCTATCGACTCCATCGAGGACGGCCTCAGCGAGGAAGACTGGGAAGGCTGGGTTAAGCTCACCAAGGCTATCGGCGACCGCTGCCAGCTCGTGGGTGACGACCTGTTCGTGACCAACGTGAAGTACCTCCAGAAGGGTATCGAGATGGGTGCAGGCAACAGCATCCTCATCAAGGTCAACCAGATCGGTTCCCTGACCGAGACCCTCGACGCCATCGAGATGGCCCACCGCCACGGCTACACCACCGTCACTTCCCACCGTTCCGGTGAGACTGAGGACACCACCATCGCCGACATCGCCGTCGCTACCAACAGCGGCCAGATCA
>ONLD01000070.1 GCA_900318565.1 uncultured Bacteroidales bacterium | reverse complement strand
TTAGTAATTTATTCAATATTGGGTTATATTATTGTTTCATCTGAAGATAATAAAAAGAAATAGCACGTCTGTTCAGTCGTATAAGGTTCTCCATATTTGTTAGTCTTCGGAACACAATGAACGGTTCGAGACTCATGAAAAAGAATGCACGAGGTACGGTTCGAGACCACTGAAAAAATACATGAGGGACGGTTCTTCGTGCAGGCGAAGTTGGTGTCTCCCGCCACGTTGCTTAAATATATACGCTTGACGGTCAGCGGGATGGAAGCGTAGCCGGCATTGTTGAACTGCCTTGTAATCTTGTCCACGACCACTTTGCTGGCAATGTGCTCCAGTGCTATGTTGAGCTCCGTATCCGCATTGATGGTCACGGACTCGAACTTGCTCATAGTCATCTTTTCCGTCGTATTGAACCGGAGCTGGGTCAGCTGATTCAGAAAGGCCGTTTCGTTCTCGGGGTCGGCTATCCTGCCGGGGATGTTGGCCACGGTCCAGACCTTTTTCGCGCCGGGGAGGACTTTAAGGTCTATCTGGGTCACATTGCTGCAAAGCAAAGTCGAAGTCTCGAAATTACCTTTGTCCGTGAACACGAGAATCTGGAAATTCTTGAGCATCATATCGCTTGCCACCTGCCCGACTACCTTGGTCGCAGGGGCGCCGACATTGACGGTGAGAGTGTATTTTTCGGGTTCGCTGACGGAGATATCCTCGTCCAGCGTACAGGAAGGGAGCAGCATTACAACAGCCGCTGCAAAGGCGTAGAATGAATGTTTCATAGTTTTGATTGTTTATAGTTCGTATTGAATTTCAGTATCATCGGGGATAAATGTCAGTTTGGTGCAGAATACTTCCACTGAAGTCTTTTCCACTCCGTCCACGCCCGTGTAGCGCTGTACCTGCAGGCGCCCCGTCAAGCGCACGGGCTTACCCTTTTCGATTTTATCAAGGTCTTGCACATTCTTGCCTTCAAAGGCAATGACATTGTGCCAGGTAGTCTCGATGACCGGGGCGCCTTCCTTGTTTTTGTAGGCCCTGTTGGTCACCACTGTGAACTTCGCCATCAGCTTGTCGCCCAAGTGCAGGAAACGCACGTTCCCGACAATTCCGAGGAGCTCGATTCGGTTGATTTGTTCCATAAAGTCTTTCATAATTTGAATTGACAATCGGGCTACCCGGCACCGCGCGGCGCCTTCGGCCCGATGCAAAGGAACAACTTCTTTTTCATTCGCAAGCGCTCCGAATCAATTATGCTGCAAATATTTACGATTTTTTCGATTTCGCCCCGGAAAGCAAAGAATCTTGCTTCTGATTTTTAAATCGAAAACATTGTTTTTGCTGAAAGAATCAGAAATATCTGATTTACGATTTTTTCGGTTTCTTGGAGATTCGAAAGCGCCTCGCGATATTTGGGAAACCTCTTGAGACTATGTACGAGAATCACGATGAAGAAGGCGCCCGCTGCCTGGAATGCGGAGAGCCGGTTTACGGGCGTACGGACAAGAAATTCTGCAACAGCAACTGCCGTAACCGCTACCACAGCCACCTGCGCTACGCCCCCGTAAAGGCGCAGAACGACACTATGCACATTCTCTCGCACAATTACGCCGTGCTCCAGACCGTCTATCTGCTGAAAGGCGGCAGCTGTCCGCGCAGCACGCTCGATGAAATGGGCTTCAAGAGCGAGTATGTGACCCAGCAGGTATATAAAAAAGGAAAGCACCTGGAGTACAGGTGCTTTGACTTCGTTTACAATCTCAGCGATAACAAGCTATTCAACCTCCGCAGAATCTGAGGCCGGAGCCGCAGCCCCCTGCTCGAAATCATCTTCGGTAATCATCTTGCAGGTACCGTTGATAGCGGCGCCCATCTCCACCTGGAGCCTGCGCACGTGAATATCGCCGGACACGGATGCCGTGTTCTTGACTGTCAGGAGCCCCTTCACATAGACTTCTCCCTCCACGGTGCCCCAGAGGTCAAGGTCGGTGCAGAGTATGGTGCCCTTGATAAAGGCCTTCTCCCCCACTACGATACGGCCTTCGGAAAACATCTTTCCTTCCACGCGGCCGTCCACCCGGACATCATTGCTGGAGGAGACCTCTCCGCTGACGGATGTGCCCTCGGAAATGCGGCTGACGGCGTTGACGTCCACCGGTTCCGCAATTTTAGTCATATTCTTGAATTTGCTAAACAAGTCCTTTTCCATGGCAGTTCTTGAATTTCTTACCGCTGCCGCAAGGGCAAGGGTCGTTGCGTCCGACGTGTTTGTCGACCTTCACCGGGGTGTTGGCTTTCTGCTCGCCGTTGGTGCTGAGGTCGTTGTGCTGGGTCTGCATCTGGGACATATCGGGCTTGCGCTGCTGCATCGCCCTCTGGGGAGGAGCGCTGCGGTCGGACAGCGGCACGAATGCCCTGAAGAGGAATGAGAGGACATCCTGGTTGAGAGACTCGAGCATATCGGAGAAGAGGTTGTAGCTCTCGAGCTTATAGACCACGATAGGATCTTTCTGCTCGTAGGCGGCGTTCTGGACGCTCTGCTTCAGGTCGTCCATCTCGCGGAGGTGCTCTTTCCAGTGCTCGTCTATCTGGTAGAGGATGATATTCTTGCTGAGGGTCTTGGAAATCTCCTTGCCCTCACTCTCGTAGGCTTTCTGGAGGTTGACGGAAAGATTGATGACTTTCCTTCCGTCTGAGACAGGGATTGCGATATTCTGGTACATCGAGCCCTGCTTCTCATAGACTTCCTTGATGATGGGATAGAGCTTCTCGTCGAGACCGTCCATACGGCGCTTATAAGCGTCGAGCATCACTTCGCAGATGCGCTGCACCAGGTCGTTCTTCTTGATTTTTTCGTATTCTTCCTGGCTGATTTCCAGGTCGATGGAGAAGCGGGCCATAAGCGACTCGCGGAACTCTTCAAGCGTGAAGCCCGAACTCTTGTCAACGAACAGTGACGCGGTGTCCACCATCATATTCTGAAGGTCGATTTCAACTTTCTCACCGGAAATGGCGTTGCGGCGGCGGGAATAGATGGCTTCGCGCTGATAGTTCATCACGTCGTCGTATTCGAGCAGACGCTTACGGATGCCAAAGTTGTTTTCCTCGACCTTCTTCTGCGCGTTTTCGATGGCGCTGGACAGCATAGAGCTCTCGAGGGCTTCGTCGTCTTTCATACCCATACGGTCCACCATTCCGGCGATACGCTCTGAGCCGAAAAGACGCATCAGCTTATCTTCCAAGGAGATATAGAAAGTCGAAGAACCCGGGTCGCCCTGACGTCCGGCACGGCCCCTGAGCTGCCTGTCCACGCGGCGGGAATCGTGGCGTTCGGTGCCGATGATGGCAAGACCGCCTGCGGCCTTGACCTCGTCGGAAAGCTTGATATCGGTACCACGGCCTGCCATATTCGTCGCAATCGTGACGGCGGAAGTCTGGCCGGCCTGGGCCACGATTTCAGCTTCCCTGGCGTGCTCCTTGGCGTTCAGGACGTTGTGCTTGATTCCGCGGATACGCAGCATCCTGCTGAGGAGCTCGGAAGTCTCCACGTCCGTGGTACCTACCAGCACCGGACGCCCGGCCTGGGAAAGCTGCACGATACGGTCGATGACGGCCGCATATTTAGCCTTTTTCGTCTTGTAAATCAAGTCGTTCTGATCGTCACGGATGACGGGCCTGTTGGTCGGAATCACCATCACGTCCAGCTTGTAGATGCTCCAGAACTCGCCCGCTTCCGTCTCGGCGGTACCGGTCATACCGGCCAGCTTGTGATACATACGGAAGTAGTTCTGAAGGGTAATGGTCGCAAAGGTCTGCGTGGCTGCCTCGACCTTCACGTTTTCCTTTGCCTCGACCGCCTGGTGCAGTCCGTCGCTCCAGCGGCGACCCTCCATAATACGGCCGGTACTTTCATCCACAATCTTGACTTTGCCGTCTTCGGAAATGATGTAGTCCACATCCTTCTCGAACATCGCGTAAGCCTTGAGCAGCTGCTCGACTACGTGCACCCTTTCGCTCTTGAGGGAGAATTCCTCCATCAGCTGGTCTTTCTTGGCCTGCTTCTCGGCAGGGGTGCCGGGGTTGTGCATAATCTCGGCGGTGCGGGCTCCCACGTCCGGCAGCACGAAGAAATCTTCAGTGCCGACGGCCTGGGCAAGCATCGCGTCACCCTTGTCGGTCTTGACCACGGAATGCAGCTGCTCGTTGATGACGAAGTACAGCGGGTCCGTGATGACGGGCATCTCCTTCTCGTTGTCCTGGATGTAGTAGTTCTCGGTCTTCTGGAGAATCACCTTGATACCGGGCTCGGAGAGGTATTTGATGAGGGGCTGGTACTTGGGAAGGCCTTTGTGCGCACGCAGGAGGAGCTTTCCGCCCTCGCGCTCGTCGCCGGCGGCAATGAGCTTCCTGGCCTCGTTGAGGCACTGGTTCACGAGCTGGCGCTGCGCAAGGTACAGGCGCTCCACGTAGGGCTTGTACTCCATATACTGGGCATCGTCGTCGGTGCTCTTCTGCACAGGACCGGAAATGATCAAAGGGGTACGGGCGTCGTCGATGAGCACGGAGTCCACCTCGTCCACGATGGCGTAGTGGTGCTTGCGCTGCACGAGGTCCTCTTTCGCGACGGCCATATTGTCACGCAGGTAGTCGAAACCGAACTCGTTGTTGGTGCCGAAGGTGATGTCGCAGTCGTAGGCGCGCTTGCGGGCGTCGGAATTCGGCTGATGCTTGTCTATACAGTCCACGCTGAGGCCGTGGAACATATACAGCGGCCCCATCCACTCGGAGTCACGCTTGGAGAGGTAGTCGTTGACCGTAACGACGTGGACGCCTTTGCCGGCGAGGGCGTTGAGAAACACGGGGAGCGTCGCCACGAGGGTCTTGCCTTCACCGGTCGCCATCTCGGCTATCTTGCCCTGGTGCAGGGCGATACCGCCGATGAGCTGCACGTCGTAGTGGACCATATCCCAGGTCACTTCGTTGCCGCCGGCCATCCAGTGGTTGGTGTAAACGGCCTTGTCGCCGTCGATGCTGACGAAGTCGTGGTTGACGCTGATGTCGCGGTCGAACTGGGTCGCCGTGACCTCGATGGTGGCGTTTTCCTTGAAGCGGCGGGCCGTGCTCTTGACAATGGAGAAGGCCTCGGGGAGTATCTCGGTGAGGCATTTCTCTATGGCCTCGTCCTCATCCTTGACAAGTTTGTCGGATTCGGTCGCAAGTTTTTCCTTCTCGGATACGGGTATATCTTTTCCAAGTTCGACGCGAATTTGCTCCATACGCTCCTCGAAAGGGGCCTCAACCTCACGGAGGCGCTCACGCAATGCCGCGGAACGGGCGCGGAGCTCATCGTTGGACAGGGCGTCTATTTCGGGATAAGCGGCGAGGATTTTCATAAGAGTCGGCTTGACAGCCTTATAGTCGCGGTCTGCCTTGGAGCCGAAAATCTTCCTGATAATATTAGCTAATGCCATTCTTAATAAGTTCTAAATCGGGCAAATTTAGTAAAAAAATCGTACATTTGTGAACTATGCCCTCAGTAAGTATTGTAATTGTGTGTATGAACAGGCCGGACAACCTCCGGCCGTGCCTTCTCAGCATCAAAGAGCATACCACCGTACAAACAGAGATTTTCGTGGTCGCATACCGCTTTTCCCCTGACAATCTGTCAGCGATGAGGGAGGAGTTTCCGTATGTACGCTTTATCGTCAACGACGCCCTCAGCGGCTTCTCCGAAAACAACAATCTCGCCCTGAGGCAGGTGAGCGGGGATTATTGTTTCATCCTCAACGACGACACGGAGCTTCGCGGGCCCGTGATTGACACCCTCCTCGAAGATTTCAGCCGCCTGCCGGGCGATGCGGCCATAGTGAGCCCGAAACTGCTCAACGCCGACGGCAGCCTGCAGCTCTGCGGGCGCCCCGAATATCCGCCCGTCAATTACGTGCTCCAGCAGTGGCATCTCTACAAAGAGCCCATCGACAACGGCAGCGGCCTGTTCCGGACCTTCAACATCAGCGGAGCGGCCTTCCTGATAAGGACGGACATTTTCCGGGAGCTCGGCTGGTTCGACGAGACCTACTACTTCACCCCTGAAGACATCGCCCTGTCCACGCTCGCACGCCGCCGCGGCTACTCCATCTGGTGCGATTCCGGGGCCGCCGTGGTGCATAAATGGCGCACCACCGCATCCCGCATATCTCCCGCCATCCGCCCCGCGGCCGTGCGCGGAAGCCTGATATTCTTCTCGAAAGGCAGCGCCCTGCGCTACTTCCTGCTCGCCCTTGGAGTCTGGAGCGCGGAGATGACCAAGCGCATCAAGGCCGCCCTCACAGGCCGCCGCGAAGAGCTGAAGACCTACCGCAACATCACTCGCAGCATCTTTACGCGCAAAAGCCCCAAAGAACTCTTCATACGCTATTTCAATGAACTCTGAAATCCTTGTCATCATAGTCACCTTCAACGGTATGGCCTGGCTGGAGCGATGCATCGAAAGCATCCTTCGGCAGAGCGAGCCGTGCGATATATTCGTGGTTGACAACGGTTCCACCGACGGCACCGTGGAGTGGCTCCGGAAGCGCAGCATTCCCGTCATCGCCGGAGAGTCCAACATCGGATTCGGCGCCGCCAACAACCTGGGCCTGCGGCACGCGCTGGAACAGGGTTACTCATACGTTTACCTTCTCAACCAGGACGCCTGGCTGGAAAATGACACGCTGGAGCAGCTTGTGCACGCTTTCGAGCAGCCGGGCTACGGCATCCTCAGCCCCGTCCAGAACGACGCTACCGGCCGCAAGATGGACGCCCGCTTCGCCCGGCGCTGCAAGAAGTACCTGCGCGCCCACAAGGGAGAGGAAGTGGTAGAGGTGCCGTTCGTGATGGCGGCCCACTGGATGATAAGCCGCGGGTGCCTTATGGCCGTGGGCGGCTTCTCCCCCGCTTTCAAGCTCTACGGCGAGGATGACAACTACATAGACCGCGCCCGCTGGATGGGCTACCGCGTCGGCGTGGTCCCCGAAGCCTCAGCCGTCCACGACAGGGCCCAGCGCAAGGAAAGCAAGGAAAGGCGTATGTTCCTGAAATGCAACGCTTCGACCATCCACGTAAGCAACCCTTCGAAGGGCCTTCTGCTGCGCCTGCTGTGGGAGCCGCTGCGCCTTGTCGGCATAAGCCTGCTGCATCTGGACAAGGAGCCGCTTCGCTTTGCCGGCCGCCTCATAAAGAGATACCCCGAGCTTATCCGCTACCGGAAGCAGAGCCGG
This sequence comes from uncultured Bacteroidales bacterium, assembly GCA_900318565.1. Lineage (GTDB taxonomy): Bacteria > Bacteroidota > Bacteroidia > Bacteroidales > UBA932 > Cryptobacteroides. The sequence continues at coordinate 4,008 of ONLD01000070.1, read as the reverse complement.
CGGAAGGGAGCGTTCCTTATGGATGAGAAAAAATCAAAAAGACGCTAGCAGCGCAGCCAGACGCTTCTTTGCAAGGGCCTTCCGCAGTCCGCGCCACTTTCCGGCAAGCCAGCCGCCGGCCGGCTTACGGTCGTGATAGACATAAGCAAGCGCATCCCAGTCCCGGATGCTCCTGCCCTCCGGCAGAAACGGTGCAATCCGCACCCCGCACTCCCTGGCGCAGTACATCAGCGACAGCTGGTCCCGGCCGGAAAGCGAGCCAAGGCACTCCCACCACATAGCATCCAGGCGCCGCACCGCTTCCGACCCGCAGTCCCGGAGGAGCAGGGCGTTTTCGCAAAGCCCGGCGTGGCGAGGATAGCCTTTGGAGCGCAGGAATTTTATCGTACGTGCGGCCGGAGCGTACTCTTCCTTGCCGGCTGAAACGACAGCCAGGGCTTCATCGTAAATGCAGTCCCGTTTGGGATGCACCGGAGCCGCCATCTCCACCCCGGACTCTATGATTTCGTCCACGCGGCGGTAGAACAACTCGCTTACTATCTGCAGGTTACCGTCCATCCATAGGCTCCAGCGATACCCGGGCAGCAGCTCTGAAGGATGCATCTTTGGGTAACGGGAAAGGCGCCTGGGGTCCGGGATGTCCACAGGGATTTCGCGCAGCTGCCAGAGCCCGGCACGGCCTGCGCCGGCCTCCCCCTTCCGCACGAAACATACATAGTCGTAGCGGGGGTCGGTCACCTCCGGCTGCATCAGGGCATCGAAACCGCCCACGATGGAAGTATATATCACCCTTTCTTTCATTTGTCCGTAGGGAGTTTAATCCAGCCGCCCAAGGTCAGGTCTTCCTCGTCACTGCCGAAAGGCAGATAGCCGCCGGTAGGATAAAAGGTCATTTCGGAGAAGTACACTTCGCCGCCGGCTTCGTAGAAGTCCACGCGCACGAAGTACGTCCCTTCGGCGAGAATCCTGCTGTATCGCATCATCTTATCCAGCCCCGCAGGCTTCTCGGGAAGGGTCTCGAAGGGGGTATAGTCGCTTCGGCGGAAAGGCGCGGGAGTCCAGTCGAGGCCGACGAAGCTGATGCGGGCGGTCGAATGGTCCTCGAGGCCCCTGGAGATGTAGAGCAGGCGCGGCTCTCCGTTGAAACAGAAGAACTTGTAGTCGGTAAGGCCTTCCGCGTGGCCGTCCGACAGCAGCGGCTCGGCAATGACCGCCGGCTTGATGTCCTTGTAGGCCCATTCGCGCGCGGCGTAGTAGAAATTCTTTTTCAAGGCCGCATCCAGGCTTCGCACCGCAGCGTCCCTGTCCAGCGCCGACTTGTCGCGGCACACTATGACGCTGCCGCTGTCGTGCGTGCACTTCAGCACGAACTGCTGCGGCAGGGAATCAAAATCGATGTCGGAGGCGCGCTCCCAGCAGCCCAGGGTAGGAATGGAGACTTGCTTGCCAAGCCGCCCGTCCACTATGGACTTTGCAGCCGCCTTGTCGGCGAGAGAGCTGTATTCGGGACGGCGGTCGTGAAGCTTGAGCCACTGTATTTTCTCGTTGAAGCTGCGGGGCCGCCACAGATGCAGGCGCCTGCCAGTCAGCATCTTATAGCGCAGACGGAGGAAGAGCGGGTCAGGCAGGTAGCGCCCGGCTTTGCGGAATACGAACTCACGTTCGCCGGGGGTCAGGGCAGCCGCCCAGCACGCAGCCGGCAGCAGCAGGACTTCCGCCGCAAGCACAGCCAGCAGGCGCCACAAGCCGGCGGGCAGCACGAAATGCAGCAGCACGGGCACGGCGGCGGCCAGCACGGAGGTAACAATCAAAGGCCGCAGGGCATCGGCCCAGAGTGCCTGCAGGGTGTAGCCCGTAAGCTTCCGGGCCCAAATCACCTTTACGACGTCCACCAGCGCGTATGCAATAGCGAAAAAGACATAAGATGCGTAAGCAGGAGCGCCCAGGGCGAACGCTATCCACGAAGCGCCGAAGCAGAGCAGAGCCACGGCGGAGCTGACAAGATAATAGCCCTTGATGCGTCCGTCCGCCTGGATTAATGTAAGCAGCGGGTTAAGCAGCAGGTCCGAGAGCACGCACGCGAGGGTAAGGCGTATGAAAATGACGCCGTTTTCCGGGATATGCCCCAGCCAGAGACGCAGCAGCGCGGGGGTCTCCAGCAGCAGCGGAATTCCGAGCGCCAGCAATATGAGGCCGCTGTACTTGACTAGATATGAACTGCTTGATGATATTCTCTATCTGCAGGGCGATGCTGCGGGCACCGTTGACTGCAACGCCGAAGAAGACATTCACCATCTGGTTGATGCCCTGCGTGTTGACGATGTACGCTCCGCTGCCGAGCACGTTCCAGCCGGCAAAGGAAGTCATTTCCTTGAGCAGGCGGGAGTCAAACACGATGCGCCCACGCGTCTCGGCAAAGAGACGGCGGCAGACGATACCGTATGCCAGACGCACCAGTACGGCCACGGACAGCATCAGGACGGCGTAGAGCTTGAGCTTGTCGGAAGGCGACAGGAAGATAAGCACGGCGACGCCCAGCTTGAGAGAGGCCTCGCCGAGGCTGATCCACGCGAAGACGTCCATACGCTCGTGCGAGATTATGGTGGCGTTGAACGGGACACTGAGGAGGCTTACCATCAGCACGCCCATAGAGCATTGGAGCACCCAGAAGGCGGCGTCTTCCCTGCCGGCGGGAATCTGCATACGGTTGTGCATCCACCAGAGGCCGAGGGTCTCGGTAAGGACGAGCAGCAGCACGCAGAACAGCAGTTGCATAATCACCGCGGTCGAGAACACACTGTGGAGCTGGTCGGGGCCGCCGGGGACTGCCGCCTCGCGGCCGCCGGCTCCCGGCCTGCCTCCGCGGCCGAGGTGCCAGGTTATGTAACGGCTGATTGACTGGCTCACGGAATTCGTCACCACCGTAAAGAGCATAACGACTCCCCCGACAGCTCCGTAGATGCCGTAGTCATCCATCCCCAGGGAATTAATCACTACCCTGGAAGTGAAGAGGCCGATAACCATCAGCAGAAGCATCCTGAAATACAGCAGGATGGTGTTGCGGGCGATGCGGCGGCTATTTTCTGAAATTTCCGGCATTATCTTGCGAAGATACAAAAAATTCGTATCTTTGCATACCTATTGCAGGATTAGCACATCGGTAGTGCATTGGCTTCCCAAGCCAAGGAGGAGGGTTCGACTCCCTTATCCTGCTCTCTTCGATAGCAGGATAAGGGAGTCTTCGACAACTATCCCCCTGCACCCCCAGGGGACGGGGGAAAGGATTCCCCCGACGCGCTTACGCGCTCCCCCTTCTGTCGCTCCGCTCCGATACCTTCTACCTTCTTCGATAGCAGGATAAGGGAGTCTTCGACGACTATCCCCCTGCAAGCCTGGCGGCTTGCCAGACTACTATCCCCCTGCACCCCCAGGGGATTGAGGGGAGATCCCCTCAAACACCCCCAGGTCGCTCCGCTCCGATAACTTCTACCGTCTTCGATAGCAGGATAAGGGAGTCTTCGACGACTATCCCCCTGCGCGGAGGGATTTTGTGCGATGCGGGCCCGAGAACAGCGTTTCCGGGCCGGAATGGCGGCTCCGTTTATTTCAGTGCCTGAATTGCCTCGGGGGAAAGTCCGGTCACGGCTGCGATAGTGGCGTCAGGGATACGCTCGGCCTTCATTTTCAAGGCGACTTGCTCGATGCCTTGCTGGATACCTTGCTGGATGCCTTGCTCAATGCCTTGCCCGATTCCCTGTTCGACGCCTTTCTCGACTCCTTTCTCGAAGCCGGCCTGGGCTCCTTTGGCGTAGTATTCCTGGGCTATTTCCTGACGGTCTTCGTCGGTGAGGTAAGAGCGGACGTCGTTGTCGAACATAGAGCGGAAGTATTGAAGTTTGTCCTGGTCCGGAATGGGTGACTGCAGGCTCGACTCGAAAATCGCGTCGTACTTGCTGCCGTACCGCTCCGGTCTGCTGACAAAATTACTCATATTTTGCAGAATATCAA
>ONLD01000066.1 GCA_900318565.1 uncultured Bacteroidales bacterium | reverse complement strand
GACGCTGGAGAAGGGCATTACGATTTTCGTTATCGACGACAAGAACCGCGAGTTCGGCGCTTCCCTGTCCAATCCCGTGACGGTGCGCAGGGGAGAGCATTACGACCTTCCCGACCTTGAAGTCGAATTCTCCGAGACCACTCCCGAGCAGATCAACGCTGAGCTGACCGGAGACTACAGGTTCACCGTGCAGTCCATCTACGACGACAAGAAGATCTACAATGATGTCCTGCATATCGGCCCCGCCACTTCCGGCACCGGCAACGTGACCATAAGCGGGAATATACTGGATTTCGGCAGCGCCACGCTTTCCGGCAGCTACGATGTGGCCACCGGCAAGCTGCTCATCCCTGCGGGCCAGGAGATAACCTCTTTCTACACCGATGAGTCCCATACCAAGACGGCCGTGGTGAAGGCTTATATGTGTGACGACAAGAATTATTATTCCGACGACATCTCCTTCACTATGGGCCAGGACCACAAGCTTTCCTTCGACTATGCCGAAAACGGCCTGGATATCCTGTTTGCAGGCTTTGTGGACAATCAGTATTATGGCGACTACGACCAGGTCACCATCAAGAGCATTACCTTTATACCCGGCAGTAAATCAAACCTGTCTTCCGCCGGCGAAAACGCTGCGGATGAAGGGAGTGCGGTAGGCGTAGGGAATGCGGGTAAGAGTCCAGCCGGGGCTGGTCAGCAGCAGGTCGGCCCGCTTCCCGCGGGTTACAGACCCTGTCGTGTCACTGATGCCCATCGCGAAGGCGCCATTGAGCGTCACGGCGTTCAGGGCCTGCACCGGAGTAAGGCGCATCTTTATACACGCTAGCGCCATCACGAAGCGCATATCTCCCATAGGAGAGGACCCGGGATTGTAGTCGGAAGCGAGTGCAATCCCGAGTCCCGCTTTTATGAAGTCCCCCGCGCGGCCGTAGGGAAGTCCCAGGAAGAATGATGAGCCGGGGAGCATCGTGGGCATAGTCTCTGTGCCCTTGAGGACCTCTATTTCAGCATCGGTCGTTTGCTCCAGGTGGTCTACGGAAAGTGCTCCGTGGGCCACGCCCACCTGCACGCCGCCGCTTATTCCCAGTTCGTTGGCGTGGATCTTGGGCTTGAGCCCATAGCGGGCGCCGGCCTCCAGGATACGGGCGGTGTCGTCTGGGGTGAAGAAGCCTGTGTCGCAGAACACGTCCACGAAATCGGCGTATTCCGCAGCCTTAGGCATCAGGTCGATCATTTCCTGCACATAAGCTTCCTTGGTGTAGCCGCGGCCGACGGCGTGGGCTCCGAGGAAGGTGGAACGCACGACTGCAGGTACGCTTTCACGGATGCGCTTTATGACGCGCAGCATCTTGAGCTCTCCTTCCGGGCAGAGGCCGTAGCCGCTTTTGATTTCCAGGCTTGTCGTGCCGGCGGCCATCATTTCTTCCACGCGCTCCATTGACTGGCTGTAGAGTTCGTCTTCGGACGTGGCGTTCAGCAGGTCGGAGGAGTTTAGTATGCCGCCGCCGCGGGCTGCAATTTCTTCGTAGCTCAGGCCTTTGATCTTGTCGAGGAATTCTCCTTCGCGGCTGCCGGCATAGACTATATGGGTGTGGCTGTCGCAGAAGCCCGGCATCAGCAGGCCGCCCTCGGCATCAATTACCATCGCGCCGTTGTCGTCCGGCTGCGGACCCTGCGCCCCTCCTGTTCGTAAGGGCCAAAGTCGGTCCGCAGGGTCCGCAGCCGGACGATAATGGTTCATAGAGCCAAAATCCAGGATGGTGCCGTCATCGGCAATCCGGAGCCAGGCGTCCCTGATGGATCCGGTTTCCGACATTTCCGCACCCTGCTTGCGCAGGACGCCTTCCGGCACTATGCCGACAAGCTCGCCTATGTTCAGGATTGTTGTCATAGATATTGTTCCTGACGTATGAATTCAATGGATTTTTCTATGAGCGGATGCATATAGCAGTCGTTGTCGATGAAGGGAACCTGTTTCCGGAAGTCTTCAAACACCTTCTCGATGATGGGGGAGGACTTGGCCGGGCGGCGGAACTCCAGGGCCTGGGCGGCATTGAATAGTTCGATACCCAGCACCCTTTCGGTGTTGTCCACTATCCTTACGAGCTTGGTGGCGGAGTTGGAACCCATACTGACGTGGTCTTCCTGACCCTGGGAGGAGGGGATGGAGTCGCACGAAGCCGGCCAGCAGAGCCCTTTGTTCTGGCTCACGATGGAGGCCGCCGTGTACTGGGGAATCATAAAGCCGTTGTTGAGGCCGGGATTGGCTACCAGGTATTTAGGCAGGCCGCGCAGGCCGTGGATGAGCTGGTAGGTGCGGCGCTCCGAGATGCTGGCAAGCTCCGACATAGCGATGGCCAGGGCGTCCATAGGGATGGCGATAGGCTCGCCGTGGAAGTTGCCTGCCGATATGACCATATCCTCGTCGGGGAAGATGTTGGGGTTGTCGGTGGCTGAGTTTATCTCGTTCTCTATCACTGACTTGACATAGAGTATATTGTCCTTGACGGCGCCGTGGACCTGGGGGATGCAGCGGAAGCTGTAGGGGTCCTGGACGTGCTCCTTGGGACGGCGCGAAAGCTCGCTGCCTTCGAGGAGCTGTATGAATTTCTGCCCGGTAAGAATCTGTCCTTTGTGCGGGCGCAGCAGATGCGTCAGCGGCAGGAACGGCTCGATGCGGCCGTCGTAGGCGTCCAGCGACATAGCCCCGATGAGGTCGGCCCAGCGGGACAGTCTCATACTCTTGAGTATGGACCACACGGCGTGGGCGCTCATAAACTGGGTGCCGTTGAGCAGCGCAAGGCCCTCCTTGGACTGGAGAGTGATGGGCTCCCAGCCCTTTTCAGCCCAGACTTCTGCGGACGGGCGGATGCGGCCCTGGTACAGCACTTCGCCCAGCCCCAGCAGCGGGAGGCTCAGGTGCGCAAGGGGTGCGAGGTCGCCGGAGGCTCCTAGCGAACCCTGCTGGTACACCACGGGCAGGATGTCCTCGTTGAACATATCGATGAGACGCTGCACGGTGACCAGCTGCACGCCGGAATGGCCGTAGGAAAGGCTCTGTGCCTTCAGGAAGAGCATAAGCTTCACAATCTGCGGCCGCACGGTCTCGCCGGAGCCGCAGGCGTGGGAGACCACGAGGTTGTATTGCAGCTGCGAGAGCTGCTCGGACGGTATGGTCACGTTGTACAGCGAACCGAAGCCCGTGGTGATGCCATAGACCGGGCGCCCTATGTCTTCCATCTTGCTGTCCAGGTACTTGCGGCATTTGATTATAGCCTCGGTGGCTTCCGGGGAAAGCGCCAGTTTCTCATTGTTGTCGATTATGGCCTTGAGCCTCTCCAGCGAGAGGGTGTCTTTGGAAATGTAGTGAATCATCGTTGTCCGTTTAGTGCTTCTCTGATCAATGTGGTGTCGGCGTCGTTGGGGAGGGTGACGCGGAGCCCCGGAGTACGGGCCATTTCCCGTTCTATGGCGGTGCGGGCGCCGCTGTTGCGGGCCCAGGAGCGGCGGGCGATGCCGTTGTTGACGTCCCAGAACAGCATCTCGCGGATGTGGCGGGCGGAATCCTCGGACCCGTCGATGACCATACCGAAGCCGCCGTTGATGACTTCGCCCCAGCCCACGCCGCCGCCGTTGTGGATGGATACCCAGGTGGCGCCGCGGAAGCCGTCGCCTATGACGTTCTGCACGGCCATATCTGCGGTGAAGCGGGAGCCGTCGTAGATGTTGGAGGTCTCACGGAAGGGGGAGTCGGTGCCGGAGACGTCGTGGTGGTCGCGACCGAGCACGATGGGAGCCTTGATTTCACCGCTGCGTATGGCCTCGTTGAAGGCCAGGGCGATGCGGGTGCGGCCTTCGCAGTCGGCGTAGAGTATGCGCGCCTGTGAGCCAACCACCAGGTTGTTGCGCCCGGCTTCCTGTATCCAGTGGATGTTGTCACGCATCTGGCCGGCGATTTCGGCAGGGGCGTCCGCTGCGATTTCGGAGAGCACGCGGACGGCCAGGGCGTCGGTCATTGCGAGGTCGGCAGGGTCTTCGCTCATACATACCCAGCGGAAGGGACCGAAGCCGTAGTCGAAGTACAGAGGCCCCATAATGTCCTGGACGTAAGACGGATAGCGGAATCCTCCGCCGGGCGAGAGCACGTCGGCGCCGGCCCTCGAGCTCTCGAGCAGGAAGGCGTTGCCGTAGTCGAAGAAGTACATTCCCCGGGCGGCGAGAGAGTTGATTGCCGCCACCTGCCGGCGCAGCGATGCCTGCACGGCCTGCCTGAACTTTTCGGGCTCCTCGGCCATCAGGCGCTTGGATTCCTCGAGGCTGTAGCCAGCTGGGTAGTAGCCGCCGGCCCAGGGGTTGTGCAGCGAAGTCTGGTCGGAGCCCAGGTCCACCTGCACCCCTTCGGCCGCGAGCCTTTCCCAGAGATCCACGACATTGCCTACATAGGCGAGCGAGACGTTTTCCTTGCCGCCGACGGCCTTGCGGATGCGGGGCAGCAGTTCGTCCAGCGAGTCGTGCAGCTCGTCCACCCAGCCCTGCTCGAAGCGCTTGCGGGCCGCCAGGGGATTGATTTCGGCGGTCACGCTGACCACGCCGGCTATCTTCGCCGCTTTAGGCTGGGCTCCCGACATACCGCCGAGGCCGGCCGTGACGAAGAGCAGCCCGCGGCGGTCTTCGCCGTCCAGCCCCTTGGCGTTCAGCACCTTGCGCGCGGCGTTCATCACGGTGATGGTCGTGCCGTGCACTATGCCCTGGGGCCCTATATACATATAGGAACCCGCCGTCATCTGCCCGTACTGCGACACGCCCATTGCGTTGAAGCGCTCCCAGTCGTCGGGCTTGGAGTAGTTGGGGATGACCATACCGTTGGTCACGACCACTCTCGGGGCGTCCCGGTGAGACGGGAAGAGCCCCAGCGGGTGTCCGGAGTACATCACCAGGGTCTGCTCGTCGCTCATCGTGGCGAGGTACTGCATCGTCAGGCGGTACTGCGCCCAGTTCTGGAAGATGGCGCCGTTGCCGCCGTAGATGATGAGCTCGTGCGGATGCTGGGCCACGCGCGGGTCGAGGTTGTTCTGTATCATCGCCATAATGGCGGCGGCCTGGGGGCAGCGCGCGGGATACTCGCCGATGGGGCGCGCGTACATCTCGTAGCCGGGCCTGAACCTGTACATATAGATGCGTCCGTAGCGCTTCAGCTCGTCCGCGAATTCGGGGGCGAGGACGGCGTGCATACTCTCGGGAAAGTATCTGAGGGCGTTGCGGAGCGCGAGCTCCTTCTCCCCGGCTGAGAGTATGTCCTTGCGCCTCGGGGCGTGGTTGATTGAAGGGTCGTATGCCTTGGGGGCGGGAAGTTCCGGGGGAATTCCGGCCAGTATTTCAGCTTTGAATGCGTCCATAGCCTCAGAGTTTGATGTTGGCTTCGACGGCATCGAGCACCTGCTGCTCGATCTGCAGGGCTTCCTTTACGATTTCGTTAGCCCTTTCCAGCAGCGGCTTCGCGGGCGCCGGGTCGCTGAGGCCTGCGGCGTTGATGCGCACGTTGAGACGGGCTCCGCGTATGCCGGCTAAGGCTGCAAGGGCCGCCACGCCGGCATCCGATGCCGAGGCGGGATTGCCTTTGCGCGCCATCTCGAGCGCGAGCGGCAGGGCCTTGAGGGATGCTTCCATAGTGCGCAGGGGCACCGAAGCGGCATAGAGCGTGGCTTCTTCGATGGCACGCCCGCGCGCCGCTTTCTCCTCTTCCGTACCCTTGGGCAGCGAGAATGCGTCCATTATCCGGTTGAACGCAGCCGTGTCTTCATCCACGAGCGCGAGCAGCTCGCCAATCAGGGCCTGGCCTTGCTCGGCCACGTCCGAAAACTCCTTCCAGCGCTCGTCCCAGCCCCGTTTGTGGGCTGAGAGGTTGGCGACCATCGTGCCGAGGGCGGCGCCCAGTGCTCCCATAAGGGCCGACACGGAGCCGCCGCCCGGAGCCGCGGATTCGGATGCGGTCTCGGCGGTGAAGCCAGCGACGCTCATCCTGACGAGGCGCTCCTTGAGAGCCTTCTCCTCATCGTCTTCCATCAGATACTCAATGACTTTCTTCTTGGGATCGAAAGGCCCCAGGTCGTCCAGCGACATAGACTTAACGGCGATGCGTATGATTTCCTCCTCGCTGATGCCCAGCGAGCGCTGCTGCCTCTCCAGGTAGAAGCGGCCCGCCTGCAGGAGCACGGTCTTGGGCACCAGGCCCACGATTTCGGCTCCGGTGACGCGAAGGCCCCTTGCGGCGGCGGCCCTGCTGACTTCCTCGAAGGCGACGTGCAGGGGAGTGGCGTCGATGGCGGTTATGTTCATCGAGACTTGGGCGATGCCGTATTCATCTATGTACCAGCCTATTGCCTTGCAGCCCTTGAGCGTGCCGGGAATCCATATCTGGTTGCCTTCGGCGTCTTTGAGGAGCTTGCCTGTCAGCGAGCCGCCTTCGCGGGCCTTGCGGCCTTTCTCGCGCACGTCGAACGCCACGGCCATAGCCCGGCGGGTCGAGGTGGTGTTGAGGTTGAAGTTGACGGCCACGAGGAAATTGCGGGCTCCGACGTTCGTCGCCCCGGTACGCTGCACAGTCTCGTCGTAGGCGCCGCCGAAGTCGGGCCTGCGGGCCGGGTCGGCCATTTTCTCGGGCAGGGCTTCGTATTCACCGGCGCGGCAGACGGCGAGGTTGCGGCGCTCGCTCTTGTAGGCTGCGGCTTCGTAGCAGTAGCAGGGAATGCCCAGCTCGGTGTAGAGGCGCTTTGCGAGGTCCCTTGCCAGGACGGCGCATTCCTCGAGAGTGATGCCGCTGACGGGTATCAGGGGCAGCACGTCGGTCGCTCCGCTGCGCGGGTGCGCTCCGTGGTGGACCCGCATATCAATCAGTTCCTTGGCCTTTTCGGCGCCCCTGAACGCCGCTTCCACGACGCACTCGGGCTCGCCGACGAAAGTCACCACCGTGCGGTTGGTGGCTTCGCCCGGGTCCACGTTAAGGACTTTGACTCCTTCGACTGAGGCAATCGACGCTACTATGCGGTCAATCACCGCTTTGTTCCGTCCCTCGCTGTAGTTGGGGACACATTCAATGATTCTTTTCATAGAAGGTTATTAGTAATGTTTCCAAAGATAATGAGTTTTTTTGCTCATTCAAAACAAAAATGTGCTATATTTGAGGTGCTAATAACCACATTGAAATGAACAAAATCCTAAGTTATCTGGGCTCCTTCAAGTTCTGGAAGGATCTCTTCATTATGACGCTCGGTATGATGATAGCCGCCGCTGCCGTGTATTATTTTATGATACCCAGCAAGTTGGTGCTCGGCTCCATCTCCGGATTGTCCATCGTGATTTCGAATCTTTTCGCTGTGGCGGGGATTCAGCTGAAGGTTTCGTTTGTTGTGACGGCGATCAACGCCATTCTGCTCGTGCTGGCCTGGCTGCTAATAGGCAAGGAGTTCGGGGCTAAGACGGTCTATACGGCTATGATTCTCGGACCTATGCTGGAACTTTGGGAGAAGATTCTTCCGTACGAGAAACTTATCGAGCCCGGCCTGACTTCCGTGATGGGCGACCCGCTGCTGGACCTGGTGTGCTTCGTGCTCGTGGTCAGCATCTCGCAGACCATACTTTTCAATATCAACGCCTCCACGGGCGGGCTTGACATCCTTGCGAAAATATTCAACAAGTACCTGCATTTCGATATCGGGGTGTCGGTGACCGTGGCCGGCGCGATCATCTGTTGCACCGCGTTCTTCATCAATCCCTTCCGCATCGTGGTGACGGGCCTCGTGGGCACCTGGATGAACGGTCTTGCGCTGGATTACTTCACTGCCAGCCTCAACCGCCGGAAGAGGGTCTGCATAATAACCAAGGACCACGAGCCGATACGGCGCTACATCATCGAAAAGCTCAACCGCGGCTGCAGCCTCTATGAAGTGAAAGGCGGTTACAGCGGAGAGGTCAACGTAGAAATCCAGGCCCTGCTGACCCAGGACGAGTTCTCCAATCTGATGAACTATATCCGCAACCAGGATTTCCACGCTTTCATCACAGCGGGCAACGTCTCTGAAATCTACGGCCTCTGGAATAACCAGAAGCGGCGCGTCGGACGCGGCTCCAAGGAGTAGATTTGTTTTTTGAGCGGAAAAAGCGTATTTTTGAAAGTTTGTTTAATGCTAAAAAGATGAAAAGATTCTCTGTCATTATGCTCGCCGTGCTCGCTTTTGCGGCAATTGCCTGCGAGAAACCTGTAGATCCCGATATGCCCGCTATCAACTGGGCGTCAAATCCTTCATTCTCCCAGGTGGAGCTTGCTCCCGGCCTGGACGGGTCCGTGTCCGTCTCCGCGCCCGGCAAGATAGATATGTTCACGATTACCCTCGGCCTTGGCGAATACGCCCTTCTGGCCAATCCGCATATCGGCCTTTCCTCCAACAAGGGCTCCGCATCGAAGAGCCCCGTGTTCGACCTGGTGGATGATACCACGACCGCTGCTTTCCTCAAGAAGCTCGGCATCACCGCCGGCTCCGGCCTCCGCGGCAAGACGCTTGCGAGCCTCGACCTCGTGGCTGTTTTCAACGCCCTTATCGAGGGGCAGGTGGTCAGCAACAACAGCAGCTTCACGATGAAGATCGACGTGCGCGACCAGGCCGGCAAGACCGCTACCGCTACCGCCAAGTTCCACTTCACTTCCGCCCCTACGCTCTACTGGGATGCGAATCCTAATTTCGAAGTGGTCAATCTGAACGACCCGCAGAAGGCGCTGAAGATCCGCGTCAACGCTCCCGGCAAAATCGATAAGCTGACCGTCAAGCTCGAGAACGGCGCAGACCCCAAACTGATGACCTACATCCAGAACCGTACTACCGGCAGCACCACCATCATCGACCTGATCGGTGACGAGAAAGTAGGGGATTCCTTCAAGGGCTATTTCCCCGCCGGCGCTACCGTCAGCGGCAAGGTTGACGTGACCCTGGACTTCGGCTTTATGTACTCCCAGAAGTACGATATGTCCGCCTCCACCAACGTCTTCACCATCACCGCCGTCGATAAGAACGGCAAGACCACTACCGCCCAGGCCAAGTTCAAACTCTAAGCAAAGGCGGTCCCTTCCCTGCGCTGTCCTTTCGGAGCGCAGCGAAAAATATCCTACCGCGGGTTCCTTGTCGAACCCGCGATTTTTATCTTCTTTTTTATGCGGACAGTATTCTTCTTCGTACTCCTATTCTTTCTGGCCTCGCTGTCTTATGTGGTCTGGCACTTGTGGCGCTTAGTGCCCGGAGGGTGGGTGCCCAAGCTGCTTGCGGCGCTGCTTTTCGTGGTCTGGATGGTGACGGCCTTTGCCGGCTTCTGGCTGCCGGACAAGACTCCCGTGCCGGTCACTTCCGCCCTATCCGAGGTGGGCTACCCCTGGATGATAGCCTTCCTGTATCTGTTGCTGGCTTTCCTGCTGGCCGATGTGCTTGTCCTGCTGAAACTTATCCCGCGGGCCTCGCTCTCCGGCAACTGGATTGCGCTGGCGGGAATCCTTGGGGTCGTGGCCGTGGCGCTGGTAGCCGGCGGGGTGCACTACAAGCACAAGTATCGCGTCGAGATGGACTTGCAGACCCGGAAAGCGCTTCCGAGGCCGCTCACGGTGGTCCTCGCCAGCGACCTGCACCTGGGCTACGGCAACAGGAAGGATGAGCTTGCACGCTGGGTGGACCTTATCAATGCCGAGGAGCCCGATCTTGTGCTATTCGGCGGGGATGTGGTCGATATGCAGGTCAGGCCTCTGCTTGAAGGTAATTATGCGGAAGAATTGCGCCGTATCAAGGCTCCGGTATATTCCGTGTTGGGCAATCACGAGTACATCGGCAGGGAGAGCGATGCAGCACAATTCTTCGCCGAGGCGGGAATCACGCTCCTGCGGGACTCCGTGGCCCGTTTCGAGGGGATTGAAATCATCGGCAGGGACGACCGGAGCAATCCCGGGCGTAAATCCATTTCCGAACTTTCCGGTCCCACGGACAGCTTCACCATCCTTCTCGACCATCAGCCCTACCACCTCGAGGAGGCCCAGGAGGCCGGAATCGACTTCCAGTTCAGCGGCCACACCCACAGAGGGCAGGTCTGGCCTTTGTCCTGGCTGACCGATGCTATGTACGAAAAGTCCTGGGGACGGCACCGGCGGGGGACTACCGACTATTACGTCAGCTCCGGCCTCGGCATCTGGGGCCCCAAAATCCGCCTCGGCACCCGCTCGGAGTACCTCGTCCTGCCAAGTCTTTTCAAGGCCATTCCTGCGCAGCTTGCCGGGAACGCACATCGATATCAGATTACCCCGGTAATTGGTGAAGTGGAGGATACCGCCCTGCTCACACTACTGCACAGATGGTCCCGGTATATATGGCTCCGTTCTTATAGGCCGATAAATGCCCTCAACTCTTTTCCAAAATCTTCATTTTTTGTAAATTTGCCCGCTCAAAGCGGTTAGTAACAGAATATTACATATAGCAAAAATGAAAGAAGAAGGAAAATCTTACTATGAAGCCCCCGCGATTACTGTCGTGGAGGTAAAAATCGAAGGGGTGGTCTGTCATAGGAGGCAACTCCATTGACAATTGGGGAAACGGAGGCACCACCAATGACGACATCTACATGTAAACTCGAAAAACGGACAAATCATGAATACAAAGCATTTCATTTTAGCAGTCGCCGCAGTAGCGTTTGCCGCCTGCACCCAAATAGAAAAGCCCATTGAGGAAATTGAGGACATTATCCCCGAAACTCCCACGTACAGCGACACTCCCATTGCGCTGACATACAGCACGGTGGACGCCGTTGAGACCAAGGCCGCACAGAACCTGAACGAAGGTACTTTTGACAGCGGGGAGGGCATCACGGTACGCGTCAGCAATACCGGCGTATACGAGTGGGCCAACTACGTTTTCACCACCGGCGAGGCCGGAGCCATGACGGCACCCAATCCGGGGCCATATTATCCTGCCGGCGCTCAGAATATTGATATTGTTGCCTTCTATCCCGCATTGGCCGGGACCTCTTTCACCGTGGAAAGTGACCAGACAGCAGACGAAGATTACAAGGCCAGCGACCTTATGTTTGCTTCCGTCACCGACCAGGCCAAGCA
>ONLD01000073.1 GCA_900318565.1 uncultured Bacteroidales bacterium | reverse complement strand
ACGAAGCTGTGGGCCTGGTGCCAGTAGCCGACGTCTTCACTTGCCTGCACGGTCATGAGTTCGCCGAGAATGCCGCTCTCGAGAATCTCTTTTACTTTCCGGTAGAAGCGGGTATAGCGCAGCACGTGGCACACCGCCACGATGCGGCCGTACTTGTGGGCCTGTGCGAGTATGGCCTTGCATTCCTTTTCCGTCTGTGCCACAGGCTTTTCCAGCAGTACGTCATAGCCCATCGAGAGGGCCTTCATACAGGGCTCGTAGTGTACGTCGTCGGGGGTCGAGATGACTACCGCGTCGGCGAACTTGGGCACCTTGAACACCTCGCTCCAGTCGCCGAAACGGTGCTTTGCGTCCACTCCGTGCTTGTCCGCCATCTTGCGGCAGCGGTGCTCCAGGATGTCCGACACGCCCACGACTTTGACGGCGTCGGGCCAGGCCTCGGCGTAGCGGGCATAGACGTTGCCGCGGCTGCCTGCGCCGATGACCACGATGCTTATCTGCCTGTCCACCACCGGCTTGAGCGAGCGGATGGGCAGGGTCAGGTCGTTGAGCGAACCGCCCGGCTGGATTGAATCGATGTATTCTCTTGCCGCGGCGCTGCCGGATCCGGCTGCAGCGGCGGGGAGACCGACGGCTGCGCCTGCCGCCGCGGCTCCGATGGCCTTAAGAAAATCTCTGCGTATCATTGTCTTTAGTGTTGTTTGCGTTTATATGCGGAAAAGCGCCAGGTCAGACCGAGGTCGAAATTGTGCACGCGGTCGTGGTTGTCGCCGAAATATGCGGCGTGGATGCGCAGACGTTCCGTCCCCAGGGGGAAGAACTCCACTCCGGCGCCGTAGTAGAAGTAGTCGTTGCCGGCCGGCAGCACGAGGTCCAGCGAGCCCCTGTGCGAGGCCGCCACGGCGCCGTCCCACTCGCTCTTCCAGTCCGGGTCGATGTTGGAGGCGTCGTTGCGCTCGTAGCCCACCTTGGTGCAGATGTTCCATTTGCCCACGGAGAGAATAGCCTTGAGAATCGCCGACCAGTCGGAGAAGAAATGCTTCTGCTTGCCGGAGAAGCGGTCGATGTAGTCTATGTCCACAGCAAGCTTTCCGAGATTGAATTTGTTGCCGAGGGCCACCCAGTTCATCTTCCGGTGCAGTTCGTCCTCCACGAGGTTGTAGCTCCAGATGGTCTTCCACCAGGGCAGGATGTGACCGTTCCAGTAGAGGTTGTAGGAGTATGCATTCTGCGTCACGGGCGAGATGGGCGAAGGTATGAACTGCAGCGAGATGGCTTGCCCCTCGGCGGGGGTGAAGGTCACGCTGGCGCCGAAAGCATAGTACTGGTAGAGGTGCAGGCTGAAGGCGCCGTAGTAATACACATCGACGGGCGCCGAGTCGATTTCATAGCCGCCCACGAGGATAGGCTGCTTGCCTGCGGTGAAGGACCACTTGGGCGAGGCCTGCCACTTGAGCCACAGGAAGTCGGTGGCGCTGAACGGGTTGTCGTCGTCTATCTTGCGGTTGAGCCTCTGGCGCACACGGAAGGTCAGCCCGTCGGCGATCTGCCCGAGAATGTGGAGGTTGAGGTATTCTCCCTGGAAATGCGAGTCATAGACTCCGTCCTCGGTCTGCTGGTGGAAGGACGCCCTCGTGTCGAACGATATCTCGTCCACGTGGGCGCCTTGTTCCGACCCTTCGGAGTCCGGCTTGATGACTACTGAAGACTGGGCCGCCGCAATGTAGCCGGCCGAGAGGAAACAAATTGCAAGCAGAAGTTTTTTCATAATTCCGGAGGGTTATTTTACTTCAAGCACGCTTCCGTGGTCGCGGGCCACAGCGGCCTTCCAGAAGTCGGTATAGCCGGGCTGTTTGAGGCCGTCGGGGACTCCTTCTGAATACTTGCTGTGCAGGAAGCGGCCCTCGGCATCCTGGGCCTTCACGTTGCCGTCTATAAACTTGACTGTCAGCATCTGCTCGAGCTCCGTCCAGCGGGCGAACTGCTCCTGGGCCGTGGCGACGGAGAAGCGGGTGAGCTCGCGCAGGGTGCGGCGCACCTCGCCCTTGCCGCCGGGCTTGCGGCCCGAACCGTTGTAGAGCTTCAGCAGCTGGCTGTCCATCTCGGGCACCGCCTCCGAGAGCATCTTGTTCTCGAAGAGATCGACGGCCTCGCGCACCACAGGCTCCATACAGTCGTACATACGGTAGCAGGAGTTGGCCACGCGGTTGCATATCCAGAACTGGGAGGTGGGACTGTAGTGGAGCAGGTCGCCGTTGCCTTCGCGCAGGCATTCGGGGATTTCGCTGGTGTTGGCGTAAATTGGTGTAAGGTAAGAAGTTGCGGCATCGTCGCAGCCGAACCACACGAGGGCTCCGATTTCATCGGGCAGCCATCCGCGGGCCTGCGCGACGAACCAGAAGCCGGTCTGCTGGGTGGCGATGGCCCTTTCGTTGACATAGGTCTTGCCTTCCCACTTGAAATTCATAGGGCGCCAGCGGTAGGGGCAGGCGTTGCCGCCGGCTCCGATGTCGGTGCGCATATCCATAGGGGTGCCTTCGTAGTGGTCGCGCATCACGTCTGCCACGTCCTTGACGCTGATTTTGCGGGACGGCTTCACGAAGAGGGGCATCTGGCCGTCGAGGTCGTAGCCCATAGCGTAGTCGAGCCAGTCGGACGCGGGACGGGTCACTTCAGCGCCGTCCTCGACGAAGGTGAACTGCCCGTCGCAGAGGATGTTGAACGCCGACCAGGCACGGGCCTCGCAGCCGCGGGCGCCGCCGAAGTCCAGCGGGTTGTAAGCGTCGCGGAAGCTGAATTCCTCGTCGGGACCGCTGTACCAGCCCTTTTCGCGGGCGAATGAGATCACGTCGGGGGCGTAGATGCAATTTTCGGGGTCATTGAGGGGGAAACGGGTGATGCGGGCCTGGTTGGCGTGCGCGCAGATGAAGCCGTCGGGAATGCGGCGGGCCACCCAGACTATGCCCTTGTTGCCGTCCGAGCCCTTGCCTACGAGGTCCATTATCCAGGCCTCGGAAGGGTCGGCGATGCTGAAGGTCTCGCCTTCGGAAGGATAGCCGTATTCGCCGGCGAGACTGACTATGGTCTGTATGGCCTCACGGGCGGTGCGGGCCCGCTGGAGGGTGATGTAAATCAGTGAGCCGTAATCCATTATGCCGGCCTTGTCGGCCTGCTCCTCCCGGCCGCCCCAGGTCGTCTCGCCGATGATGAGCTGATGCTGGTTCATATTGCCCACGGTCTGGTAGGTGTGCGGCACCTGGGCTATATCGCCCAGCGGGCGGTTGGTGTCCCATTCGCGTATCGCCAGGTGCGTGCCGGCCTTCCAGTCGGCGGCCTTGCGGAAGTACAGCTCGCCGAAAAGCCAGTGGGAATCGGCCGCGTAGGAGATTATTGCTGAGCCGTCAGAGCTGGCGCCCGGAGTGATGATGACGTTGGTGCAGGCAAGAGCCCGCGACGGGAAGGCTGCCGCGGCTGCGGCGAGGGCCAAAGCAATCAGATATCGTTTCATACTTACAAATCTAATGAATTTTATTAACTTTGCGTGTTTATGAAAAAGATTATTCTCATTTTGGCTATATGCGCCCTGCCCGTTATGCTCCTTGCCCAGGAGCAGAAGAGTCCGAAGGAGCGCGAAAAAGAGTTCTATGAGGCCATCGAGGCCCAGATCAACCAGCTCACGGAGCAGCTTGAGCTCGAGGACTGGCAGATTTTCTACGTGGACTCCATCCTGACGCACGATTACAAGGCGATGCAGCGGGAAATAGAGTCTATGTCGGCGGCCAAGTATGCCAACAGCGACCTCTTCTACGGCGTGCAGGACAAGTGGATGGAGCAGATGTACCAGGCGCTCCGCAAAGTGTTCGATGACAAGCAGTGGGCAAAATACCTCAAAAGCGGCGCCGCCCGCGACAAGAAAATGAGGGACAAGAGAATGAAAAAGAAGTAATTATGAAAAGAGAAGATATTGAGCGTATCGCCGCTTTGATCGGCGACCTTAAGTGCAAGACCCAGAAAGAAGTAGAGGAGGCCCGTGTGCGCCTGCTCGGCAAGAAAGGGGAGATTACGGCCCTGTTCGATGAATTCCGGACTGTCGACAAGGCTCAGAAGGCAGAATTCGGAAAGGCTCTCAACGAGCTCAAGCAGAAGGCCGCTTCGAAAATCGAGGAGCTCAAAGGCGCCATCGTCGATACCGGCGGAAGCGACGCTCCCAAGATGGACCTTTCTATGCCCGGGGACCCGCTGGAGCTGGGCTCCCGCCATCCCGTGAGCATCGTACGGCAGGAAATCGTGGACATTTTCCATAAGTTCGGCTACGACGTGGCCGAGGGGCCCGAAATCGAAGACGACTACCACGTGTTCGAGGCCCTCAACTTCCCTCCGAACCACCCGGCCCGCGATATGCAGGACACGTTCTTTGTGTCGGCAGGGCACCTGAATCCCATCCTTCTCCGCACGCATACTTCCAGCGTGCAGGTGCGTACGATGGAGAAAATGGATGTGCCCATCCGCGTCATCTGCCCCGGCAGGGTGTTCCGCAACGAGGCCATCAGCGCCCGCGCGCACTGCATCTTCCACCAGGTGGAAGGTCTCTATATCGACGAAAACGTGACCTTCGCGGACCTCAAGCAGGCCATCCTGCTCTTCGCCCGCGAGATATTCGGTCCCGACACGCAGATCCGTATGCGTCCGAGCTACTTCCCCTTCACGGAGCCTTCCGCGGAAGTGGACGTGAGCTGCAACATCTGCCACGGCAAGGGCTGCAACATCTGCAAGGGCACCGGCTGGCTGGAAATCCTCGGCTGCGGTATGGTTGACCCCAACGTGCTGGAAGCCAGCGGAATAGATTCCAAGCGCTACAGCGGCTTCGCCTTCGGTATGGGCCTTGAGCGCATAGCTATGCTGAAGTGGAGGGTCAATGACCTGCGCCACTACTTTGAAAACGATATGCGCTTCCTGCGCGAGTTCTCAACCGCTCCCGAGGTCTGATGCTCTCCACCGAACAAGACTCCCGCTACAGCGACCTTGACCGTATGACCACGGGCGAGCTGCTTCACGGCATCAACTCCGAAGACCGCGGCGTGACCGAGGTCGTCGGAGCCGCCATACCGCAAATAGAGACGCTTGTGGACGGCATCGTGGACCGTATGAAGCGGGGCGGGCGGGTGTTCTACACCGGGGCCGGCACGAGCGGGCGCCTGGGCGTGGTGGATGCGTCCGAAATCCCGCCCACCTACGGCGTACGCGACAAGTTCATAGGGCTCATCGCGGGAGGCGACGGAGCCATACGCACCGCCGTGGAAGGCGCAGAAGACGATACCGCTCAGGGTTGGCTTGACATTGAAGCCTTTGCTCCCGTGCCGGAGGATACCGTGGTGGGCATCGCCGCTTCCGGTACGACGCCCTACGTCATCGGAGCCGTGCGGCAGGCCCGCAGCCGCGGACTTCTGACCGCCTGCATCACCTGCAACGACGGCTCTCCCTTGTGCGGGGCCGTGGACGTGCCCATCGTCGCAGTGGTGGGCCCGGAATTCGTGACAGGCAGCACCAGGATGAAGGCCGGTACGGCTACAAAATTGATACTCAATATGATATCCACCGTCACTATGATACGGCTCGGCCACGTGCGGGGAAGTAAGATGGTGGATATGGAACTGACCAACAGCAAGCTTGTGGACAGGGGCGCAAGGATGATTATGGAAGAGGCCGGCATAGCCGATTATTCCGTGGCGCGCGCCCTGTTGCTGCAGCACGGCCACGTCCGTGCGGCCGTCGAAGCATATAAGAAGCAGAAATGAAGATACTTGTTGAAAGCGGAGCCACCAAGAGCGACTGGCGCACTTCCGACGGACAGGCACGCCTGTTCCCCGGTATGAACGTGTCCACGATGCCTCTCAGCCACGTACTGGAGGTGCTTTCCGGGGCTCTGGACAGCCTCGGACGCCCCTCGCTTGAGGGCATCTACCTGTATGTGGCGGGCATAGTGACTCCCCAGATAAGGGAGGCGCTTGAAGGATGCATACGCGGGAAGGTGCAGGTCGGAGAAATCGAAGTGCAAAACGACCTCGTGGGCGCGGCGCGCTCGGTATGCGGGCGCGAGAAAGGCATAGTGGCCATACTCGGCACGGGCTCCAACACCTGCTTCTACGACGGCACTTCGGTAAGCCAGAAAGTCCGCTCGGGCGGCTACATCATAGGCGATGAAGGTGGCGGAGCGTGCCTCGGGAAGCTGTTCCTGGCTGATTTCATCAAAGGTCTCGTGCCCGAAGGGGTGGCGACCGATTTCGCCTCCAAGTTCGACGCTTCCTACGAAGGGATTGTTGAGAATGTGTACAAGAGCCCCGCTCCGGCTGGCTTCCTCGGCAGCCTCGCTCCCTTTATCCTGTCCCACTACGACGACCCTTACGTGCGCGGGCTCGTGGACGGAAACTTCCGTTCCTTCGTGCGCAGGGCCTTGCGCCGCTATGATACCGAAAGCTATCCGGTGGGCGTGGCAGGCGGCCTCGGCTTCGCCTGCAAGGACATATTCACCCGCATCTGCACGCAGGAAGGCGTGCGCCTGGGCGCTTTCGAAGCTGAACCGATCAACGGATTATTGAGATACCATTTCTGAGCCTATGAGAAAGGAATACATTCCCCCGGTGCTTGAAATCGCGCCCCTGGAGCCTGAGTGTGAAATACTTACGGCTAGCAACGAAGACTATACCGTTTACCCTTTAGACCCCGGTTTCTAGTATGAAGACGCGTTTCATCCTTGCCGCAGCGGCCATTGCAGCAATGGCTTCCTGCACCGTCGCAGAGCCCGAGACAGCCGAGGTCGTGAATACTGAAAAAGTCTTCCGCGCGACCCTTCCGGGCGGGGATACCCGCACGCAGCTCCAGCCGGACGGCGGGACCGTGCACGTGCTGTGGAATTCAGGCGACGCCATCAAAGTGTTCGGTATGCTTTCCGGCGGCTCATATTATAAAAACTCATTTACCACGGCCGACGGCGGCAGCGCCTCGGCAGACTTCGAGTGCCACAGCTGGTCTCCGAGTTCAAGCGTGGAGAAGTACTATGCCTTTTATCCGGCTTCCGAGTTCGACAAAATGAGCAAGGACTCAGATAATGTCTCCATCGTGGGCGTGTCCATCCCTCCCGTACAGGCTGCGGTCAAAGGAGGCGTGGCTTCTGACTTGCTCTGGTCGTATGCCGTGCAGGAAAACACGATGGCCGAAGACCTCAAGTTTCAGAATATGCTTTCCCTGCTGCGTTTCCGCATTGCCGGAGCGAGCGCAGGGGACGTGCGGAGCATAAAGTTCACTGCGAATGCCAATATCGCCGGGGACGGAATCTATGCTCTGGAGGCGGAACAGTTCCGTTTCAATGTATATTTCCCGCCGCGTATATATGAAGCTGGCCAAAGCGTAGAACTTATAGGGCCTTTCGAGAGCGGAGAAGACTACTACATTGCGTTTGCTCCTTGTACCAGCAAAGGTTTTACGCTGAATTTTATCGACGGATACGGCAACGTAATCGTCAAGCGTTCTTCCAAGACCGTGGATTTCCGGCGCTCCGGCATAGCGGACCTCGGCACCATCACCCTGGATGAAGTCTTCGGCGAGCTGCCGGACAATGTCATCAAGTATATGGAGAGCAGCCGCGGGCATAAGCCTGTGGTAATTGCCGTCACGGGAGACGGCTTCACTTCCTCGCAGCAGTCGCAGTTCATTGACCTCGCAAAGAGCGGTATAGACTTCCTTTTCGATACGGAGCCGTACAAGACCTACAAGGACTTCTTCACAGTGTATATCCTGCCGGTGGTTTCCAATGAATCGGGAGCTTCCGTGACCGACGGAAACGGGAATGTCGTGACGGCCCGCGATACCTATTTCAGCGCCGCGTGGGGCCAGGACAGTTACAGCGATATGGATTCCGACAAGGATAAGGTTTATTCTTACGTGAGTTCGATGTGCCCTGAAATCATAAAGGGCACACATACCATAGATGAAGTCCCTATTATTCTGATTATCAATGATGAAAGGTACGGCGGAATATGCCATTACTCCTCCCTTGGCAGAGGCATTGCCCACGTGCCGTATTCTTATAATGGCGGCAATATCAGATGGTCTTATCCCGGGACCGTAGCCGTCAGCGATTCCGATGTTTCGGCGGGACTCCGCTCCACGACGGACGCCGACCGGGACGAAGTCGGCCGCAACGCGGGAGACTGGCGCAATACGCTCTTGCACGAATTCGGAGGGCATTGCTTCGGCCGTCTTGCGGACGAATACTGGAACGGGACGAGTTACAGCACCTCTACGACTATCAAGTCGCACGACTGGGCCGTGCCGGCCGGCCTGAATGTCTCCGGCTCGTATGACAACGTGCCCTGGCAGGAGGATCTTCTGGACAATATGGCGATGCTCTCTTCGATTGATTCTCGCTATCCGGACCGCATCGGCCGTTTCCAGGGAGGCGATACCTATCCCCTGAACCGCTGGCGTTCCGAGAAAATCAGCTGTATGATAGACAACCGCCAGTATTTCTCGGCCTGGCAGAGGGATCTCATCGTCAGACGCATCTTCTCGCTTGCCGGGGAGACCTTCTCATTCAGCGACTTCATCGCAAGTGACGTGACCGTCGATCCTGTGCGGGAAGGGACTTCCGGCGCACCCCGCCTCGGGCGCATCCCTGAAGCCGGCGCCTACCACATCTGTCCTCCTCTGCCGCCGCCCGTGCCGCACGAGGACTAATCCAGCTCGAAGCTGACCACTACGTCGCCGAAACGGCCTTCCACCACGTCCTCTTCCTCGAAGAATCGGGCGGAGAGTTGTCCGCGCCATACTATGTCGTCTTTCTCATTGTATGGTATGTCGATTGACAGGCCGTAAGACTTGGATTGTATTTTTACCTGCACTTCGGCTTTCCAGCTG
>ONLD01000055.1 GCA_900318565.1 uncultured Bacteroidales bacterium | reverse complement strand
ATCCACGCGGGTGGTAAAAATGGTCACTGTCTTGTGGCGGCCGTCACATTCGGTGTCAAATTCCACCTCGGTGCCGTCGGAGCGGCCTATCCAGTTGCGCTGCATTTCCTTGAGGGAATCGCTCCAGTCCAGCCTGTCAAGCGACTCCAGAAGACGCCTGGCATAGGCGGACACGCGTAACTGCCACTGAGTCATTTTCTTCTGCTCCACCGGGAAGCCGCCGCGCACGGAAAGGCCGTCCTTGACTTCGTCATTGGCCAGCACCGTGCCAAGGCCTTCGCACCAGTTGACAGATGTTTCTCCCTGATATGCAATACGATAGCGCATAAGGATATCCGACTTCTCCTTCTCTGAGGCAGCCTTCCAGGCTTCCGGCGTGACATCTTCGTAGCCGGTCGTTTCCAGACGGGCCACCAGCTCGGAAATGGGACGCGCCTTGTCGGCATCGGGGTCGTACCAGCTGTCGAACATCTTGAGGAAAGCCCACTGCGTCCACTTGTAGAACTCAGGATCGCAGGTGCGCACCTCCCTGTCCCAATCATAAGAGAAGCCGATGCGGTCAAGCTGGCTGCGGTAGCGCTTCACATTGTCCGTAGTGGTCTTCTCGGGATGCTGCCCGGTCTGGATGGCGTACTGCTCCGCCGGAAGTCCGAAGGCGTCGTATCCCATAGGGTGCAGCACGTTGAATCCCTTCAGACGCTTGTAGCGGGAATATATGTCGCTGGCAATGTAGCCCAGGGGATGACCTACGTGGAGCCCTGCCCCCGAAGGGTAAGGGAACATATCCAGCACGTAGTACTTGGGGCGGGAAGGATCTTCCACTGCCTTGAATGTCTTGTTTGCGGCCCACCAGGCCTGCCATTTGCTCTCGATAGACTTGAAATCGTACTCCATATCTTTTATTTACTTTTTCTTTTCCAGCCGGAATTCGACGTTAAGCGACATCCGGGACCTGACTTTCTTGCCCCTGACCCGGCCGGGCTTCCAGTCGGGAGAGGCCTTTATTACACGCAGCGCTTCTTCCTCCAGCAGAGGGTCACTGCTCCTGGCGGCCACGACATCCGTGACCTTGCCTTTCTCGTCGATTATGAAATCCACGAGCACGCGCCCCTGAACGCCCTGCTCGAGCGCCTCCTTGGGATAGCGCAGATACACGTACACCCACTTTTTAAGGAACACGGCGGGGTCGCTGCTGCCAAGGAAAGAAGGGCGGACGTCGCACTCGTAATAAGGGATGGCGGTCCCGCGGCCTGTCAGATAGTATTCCTTGGTCGCTTCGGAAGGGTTGAATTCGGGCGCCGTGCCGTTGCACAGCTCAACGACGAAGTTGTAGATGTATTCCACTTCCCTCTCCATATAATCGTACTGCAGGATGGAGGGGGTATCCCGTTCGCTGTTGTACTCCGGGTACATTCCCGAAGTGAACATCACGGTGGGAATCTTGGCGTCGTAGAAGATGCGGTGGTCGGATGCGCAGGGCTCCTGGGCCACGAGGCGGGGCTGAACCGGCTGCAGAGTGCCCGAAAGAGCGGCGACGTACTTGTTCATATCAGCATTGGAGGCAGTGTACGCATAGAAACCGGTCGCTCCGGTACCCAGCATATTCAGCTCCACGCAGGCGTCGATGTCTTCGCTGCCTCCGAACGAACGGTGCAGGAAATACCAGCTGCCGGCCCCGTCAGGGATGGAAGCGCCGCAGCCGAGAAGTATCACGGAGCGCTTCAGCAGCACCCTGTTGGTGCTCAGTCGGGAAGAGAGCTGCAGCAGCATAGCAAGCCCGGAAGCATTGGAATTGGCTCCGTAGTAGGTCTTGCGCACGGGTTTGCCGTCCACGTTGACAAGCGAAGTGCCCAGGTTATCGAGCCTGGCACAAATCACTATATACTTATCTTTCAGATTCTTGTCGTAGCCCGGTATGAAGGCCGCCACGTTGCGCGAACGGAGGGTGTCGGCGTCTTGCCTGAGTCCGAACACGTCTCCGTCGGTCCCATAGAGCAGGTCGGCGCCCGTGGACTCGAGACGGGAAGCCAAATAGCGGGCGGCTTCCAACTCCCCTTCAGAACCGGCCGCGCGCCCCTCCAGCGAGGCTGAGGCGAGGAATCCGACATCTTCCTTGAGGGCACGCACCATCTCGCTCTCCGACAGGTCGGCATAGTCCGGAGTCCGGTACTGGGCCGAAAGGCAGAGCGGAAGAAGCAACAACAAAGCGGTAACGGTGCGTCTCATAGCTTATTCGTTAATCAAAATCCAGGTTTCCTTCGAGGCGAAAGGCTGTCCGGACACCTTGCGGAAAGCTTCCATAGCTTCGGGCAAGGTCCGGCAAGGCTCCACGAACACGGCGTTGAGTCCGCTGTAGTAACGGAAGACCTCGGCGCTGAATCCGGCTGCGCGGTACTTTTCCGCCAGACGGGCGGCATTGCCTTCCTGCGAGAAAGCGCCGACCACTATGTTGTAGCGGCTGACAAGCTTGCGGGAAGGGATGTTGCGGATGGTGGAGGCACGGCGGAGCTTTCCCGCCTTCAGGAGAGTGTCGGCGGCATAAGTGGAATCAGCGATGAAACGTTCCATCCTGAGAATGGAATCTTTACGGGCCCTCTCGACTGAATCCCTGTATGTGGACTCCCGCTGCTCCTTTGCTTGTATGAGCTCACGCTTGGCACGGATCTCCGAAGAAAGCGGCCTGCCGGCTATCCCGCGAAAAAAATCACAGGATACGGCGCCGGAGAGAAGCAAAAGCGCAGTGAGAAAAACAGAAAACTTTTTCATAACCTACAAAGTTAAATAAAAATCTTATATTTGCGAGTGCGCAAATTGATAATCATACTTCTGGCGGTCCTCGCAGGCACTTTTACCTCATCCGCCCAGTATCTCTACAAGATATCCCCGCCCCGGAGCGCGTATATCCCCGCTGATACGACTTCGGTCTTTATCATCGGCGACGTGATGATGCATTCGGCCCAGCTGGAGAAAGACCACGAAATGTTCCTGCGCCATATCGAACCCCGTATGCAGGCGGCAAATTTCTGCGTTGCCAATATGGAATTCGCGTTAGGCGGAGCTCCCTACTCCGGTTACCCCGCCTTCTCCACCCCGGACTATTACCCGGATTATGTGGCGCGCTGCGGAGCCGACGTGTTCCTCCTGGCCAACAACCACGTCCTGGATAAGGGCCTCAAGGGATTCCGCCGCACACTCCGGGTATACGGGCAGATGTCCGATTCTCTTGGCATCCGCACCACAGGAGTCGGCACCGAGCCGCTGCTGCTGAAAAGAAGGGGTCTCAAGATAGCGCTGGTGAATTTCACCTACGGCACCAACATAGGACCGGAGACACGGGAACCGGACGTGCTCCGTATGCGGAAAGACGACGTAAAGCAGGCAATCGACAAAGCCAAAGCCGCCGGAGCGCAGTTTATCGTGGCCCTGCCGCACTGGGGCAGCGAGTACGTACTGATCCACGGCTCCGACCAGGAAAACTGGGCCCGATGGCTGGTGGATCAGGGGTGCTCCGCCGTTGTCGGCGGGCATCCGCACGTGGTGCAGGATACTACGCATATCAACGGGGTGCCGGTGGTGGACTCCGTCGGGAACGCAGTATCGAATATGAGCGCGAAAAACACCCGCCTCGAACTCGCGGTGACGCTCCGTTTCGTGACCGACCGCAACACCGGCAAGAGCACTATGCTGGAGCCGGAGCTGGACTTTATGTGGTGCACGCTTCCCGGCAGGCTGACAGACAGTTACGCCACAATCTTCGTCGATGAATGGCTCGGCCGCAGGGACGAGTGGATTGACCCTTCCGACTACGACAATATGGTCGCCACCCTTGAGCGCGTCCGCACCGCCACCGGCATCAAGTAGCTGTTCTTTATTGTGCGGCAGGCTCTCGCCTCAGGGCCTTTCGCTTCGCTAATCCCTCCCACTGCGCTGCGCTTGCGGGCCCCTCCCGTTCACGTGTCCACGGGCGGCCACGGGCCCTGAGGCGAGAGCCTGCCGCACCAACTGAACACAAGTGAACGAAAAAAGGTGACCGTCAAAGGCCACCTTTAATATTATCTCCAACGGACTCTCTACTGCTGCTGAGAGGAAGAGGCCATTGCGGAGTACTTGTCGTATTTCTCCTGATATACAGGATCGGTAGTGCGGAAGCGGAAGCAGGCATTCTTGAGGTAGTCTGCGACGGCGGCCTTGGTGGTGTCGTCCTTCAGCAGATCAAGAGACTTCTCGAAAGGCTCGATGCAAGCCTTCAGGCTGTTTTCGAACTTCTCCACGAGAGCCATATACTTGGCATCGTCCATCTCGTTCTGCGCCTCCTCGGAATACTTCAGAGCCTGGTTGTAGAAGAGCTGACCCTTGCCGATGTATCCGAAAGCATAGCTCGGATCGATCTGTGCGCACTGGTCGTATGCGGCAACTGCATCCTCGACGCGGCCGAGCTGAGTGCAGATATTGCCCTCGACATAGTACAGGGAAGCATTGTTGGGCTCATTCTTCTTGGCCTCGCCAAGCAGCTCGAACAGACGGTCGGTGCTGCCGTTGTTGGTCAGGTAGTAGTTGATGAGGCCCACCAGGATGCTCTGGCTCTGAGGGAATTTCTGGAAACCTTCCTCCAGATATTCCTTGCCCTTCTCGGGAGTGCCCTTCTTCTCGGCGATGTCAGCGAGCTTGGCGAAAGTCTCGCCGCCCTCTCCGTAATAGCCGAGCTTGTAGCACTTGGTGAAGAACTCTTCGGCGCGGTCCATATTTCCGGTCAGCCAGGCGGTGAAGCCGGCGTTGTACACGGAATTGGTGTCAAGCTGGCTGGCAGGAGCCATACCGCTGGTCGAAGCGGCCTTCTCGAACAGCACGGAAGCTTTCTCGAGGTTGCCGAGGGTATAGGCGGTGTATGCATCCTCGACATATTTGCCGGAGATTGAAAGCAGGGCGCCCACGATGTCCTTGGTCTTGGAATTCTTCACGTCCAGCTCTGCTGCCTTGGCATAAGCCTCGACGGCACGGTCGAGAGCGTCCTCATAGATAGGCTTCGTGATCTCGATCATCTGCAGGTTGCCGGTCGAATTGAAGTAGTAGTTCTTGGTAGGATAGATTTCCTTCTCCCAGTTCTGTCCGCCCAGGGTCACGTTCTCCACGGACGTAGGCTTCTCATTGCCGGAGATAAGCTGCAGCTCCTGGCGGGTCGCATTGATGAAACCGTTGCCGGCGGGGGCATCGTATGCATCGATGAGGGCGTGTCCGTATTTCAGCCAAGTCGCGAGCTTGGTGTTTTTCTTGGGATTGTCCACGTCTGCCTTTGCCTTCTGGACTGCGGCTTCAGCGGCCGATATACTCTTGACCTGCGCATTTGCTGCGGTGCAAGCGGCTACGAGAGCCAATACCATAAATAATCTTTTCATTGCTATTCAGATTTTATTGTTATTCTACTGATGTCTCTTCTGCTATCTCGGAACCTTCTTCGGGCTCGTCCTGTTTTGCTACCGGGCAGACAGCTGCAATAGAGTCTCCCTCGCGGATGTTGATCAGCTTGACGCCTTGCGTCGCGCGGCCGGCAACCCTGATATCCTTGACTGTCATCCTGATGGTGAGGCCGGACTTGTTGATAATCATCAGGTCGTTTTCTTCAGTCACTGACTTTATTGCAACAAGCGGGCCAGTTTTGTCGGTAATGTTGATGGTGCGCACGCCCTTGGCGCCGCGGGAGGTCTTGCGGTACTCGGAGGGATCGGTCCTCTTGCCGTAGCCGTTCTCGCTGACTACCAATATGGTACGCTGTGCGGCATCCTCGGAGGACGGGTCGCAGGAAATGGCTCCGATGACCTCGTCGTCTTCATCGATATTTATTCCGCGCACACCGCTGCTCCCGCGTCCGAGCGACCGCAGTTCGTCCTCATCGAAGCGGCAGCAACGGCCCTTGCGGGCTGCAATCATTATCTCGTGGCGGCCATCGGTCAGGAGGGCGTCGAGAAGTTCGTCTCCCTCGCGGATGTTGATGGCGATGATGCCCTTGTTGAAGCTGCGGGAATTGGTGTAATCGGCCAGGTCGGTCTTCTTGATGACGCCGCGCTTGGTCACGAGGACCACGTAACGTTCGGCGTTCATATCGGCATTCTTCGGCAGGGGTATGCTCAGGTAGGTGCGTATCTTGTCTTCGGGGTCGATGGACAGCAGGTTCTGGACGGCACGTCCCTTGGATGTGCGGGTGCCTTCCGGAAGCTCATAGACCTTCTTGCAGTAGCGCACTCCCTTGTCGGTGAAGAAGAGCATAACGGAGTGCATATTGGCCACGTAGATATGCTCGATGAAGTCTTCGTCGCGGGTGGCGCTGGCCTTCTTGCCGACGCCTCCCCTGCTCTGGGTGTGGAACTCGCTGAGCGGGGTACGCTTGATATAGCCCAGATGGGAGATGGTGATGACCACGTCCTCGTCGGGATAGAAGTCCTCGGGGTTGAACTCGTCGGCGCTGAGAGTAATCTCGGTGCGGCGGGGGTCGCCGTACTTTGCCTTCATCTCGGCGGACTCCTGCTTCACGATGCCGAGCTGCTCGGCCTCGCTGGCGAGAATCTCACGGCAGCGGGCGATGAACTTCTCCAGCTCGTCGTATTCGGCCTGGAGCTTCTCTTTCTCGAGTCCGGTGAGCTGGCGCAGACGCATCTCCACGATGGCGGCAGCCTGGATTTCGGTGAAGCCGAAGGTCGCGATGAGTTCGGACTTGGCATCGTCCACGCTTGCGGAGCGGCGGATGATGGCGACGATTTCGTCGATGACATCTATCGCCTTGAGCAGGCCTTCCAGGATATGGGCGCGCTTGAGAGCCTTGTCCAGTTCGAACTTGGTACGGCGCACCACAACTTCGTGGCGGAACTGTACGAAGTTCTGTATCATCTCTTTAAGGGAGAGCGTACGGGGACGGCCGCCGACCAGGGCCACGTTGTTGATGGCGAAACTGGACTGGAGAGCCGTGTACTTGAAGAGAGTGTTGAGCACGACGTTGGAATTCGCACCCATCTTCAGAGGGATTTCGATACGTATGCCCTCGCGGTTGGTCAGCTCGAGCAGGTCGGCGATACCCTCGATTTTCTTGTCGCGCACAAGCTCGCCTATGTGGGCGATCATATCCCGCTTGTTGACCATATAAGGAATCTCGGTCACGACGATGGTCTCACGGCCATTGTCCGCCACCTCGATTTCAGTCTTTGCACGCACGACTACCTTGCCGCGGCCGGTGTTGTATGCGTCGATGATACCCTGGCGGCCCATAATGATGCCTCCCGTCGGGAAGTCGGGGCCCTTGACATACTCCATCAGCTCTTCGGTGGTGATGTCGGGGTTGTCGATGTAGGCGCAGATGGCGTCACAGACCTCGCCGAGGTTGTGCGGCGCCATATTGGTCGCCATACCCACGGCAATACCGCTGGAGCCGTTGAGCAGCAGGAGCGGGAGCTTCGTGGGAAGCACAGTAGGCTCCTGGAGGGAATCGTCGAAGTTAAGTGTCATATCGACGGTATCCTTGTCAAGGTCGGCGAGGATGTCTTCCGTCATCTTTGCAAGCTTAGCTTCGGTGTATCGCATAGCCGCCACCGGGTCGCCGTCCATCGAACCGAAGTTGCCCTGTCCGAAGACAAGGGGGTAACGCTGGTTCCAGGGCTGGGCCAGACGGGCCATAGCGTCGTAAACGCTGGAGTCTCCGTGCGGATGGTACTTACCGAGCACCTCACCTACGATACGGGCTGATTTCTTGGTCTGTCCGCTGAAACTCAGTCCGAGTCCGTCCATTCCGAAAAGGACTCGGCGCTGCACCGGCTTGAGGCCGTCACGCACGTCAGGAAGGGCACGGGACACGATAACCGACATCGAATAATCGATGTAGGCGGTGCGCATCTCGTGGTCTATTTCTACCGGCTCTATATAGCCGTGGACGATTTCTTCACTATCCATAAATTAACTTTGGTTATAAACATACAAAGATAATAAAATATTCGTAAAAAATTGCCATATTTGCGCTATGCAATACTGCTTTTCCGACGATTTTCTGAAAATTCTCGAGTTCAGCCTCGACGAGGCCATCCGCACGGGCTGGCACAATATATGCCCCGACCATATAATGCTCGCAATACTAAGGCATTCGGACAACGACGCCTGCCGTGCTCTCCGGGACGCCGGACTCGACCCGTCCTTCCTCAAAAGCCGCATAGACGATTCCATTTTCGTCCCGGAGCAGATTCCCTGGAGCGAGAGGGAGAAGCTGAACTTCTGCGAATCCGCGCGCTCGATGCTTTCCCACGCCTCCGTGGAAGCCGCCCGCTGCCACAGCGCCAAAATCACTCCCCTGCACTACCTGCTGGCCGTCTGCCGTATGGCAGGATGCTACAGCCACGACATTCTCGACGAAGAGAAGGCCGGCCTGCCCGAACTTCTGAAGGCAGCGGGAATCGAAGGCTACGGGCTCGCCCCCGCCGTTGCAGAGCAAGAAAAATCCGCAGCTCCGGACCCTCAGGTCCTGGCCGCGGAAATAGAAAAGCGCATACGGGAGGGCTATTCCGTCAACAGCCCCATAGCCAGCTAAGCGGTCATACGGTCAAGAGCCAGCTTCACGAGCTCCGCCACGCGGGGCTTGTAGTCGGTGTTGGCGTCCTTGAGGTAGCGGTGCGCAATGGCGCAGCACACGGTGCCGGCATTGTGGCCCAGTTTGGCCGCCATTCCGGCAAGCGCAGAGCCTTCCATCTCGAAGTTGGTAATCTTGTAGCCCTTGAATTCGAATGTCTCGAAATCCTCGAGCATATTGGGCATTGCGAGCTTCTGGCGCACGACGCGCCCCTGGGGCCCGTAGAAGCCGGAGGCTGAAATGGTCATACCTTTGACGGTGCAGTCCTCGAACCGGTCGATGATGCGCTGTCCGGCACGCACGAAATAAGGATCGGGGAGATGCTTGTCCCAGTGGACGTGCTCCTTGAAAGCCTCTTCGAAGTCGAGCAGGGCCACGCTGTCGCGGTTATCGTACCAGTTGAGCAGGCCGTCGCAGCCGATAGAGATGTGCGAGAATATGAACGCGCCCAGAGGAATCTCGGGCTGGATGGCGCCGCAGGTGCCGATACGGAGGATGTCGAGGCTGGTGTGCTCGGGCTTGACTTCACGGGTCTCGAAGTCCACGTTCGCGAGGGCGTCGAGCTCGGTCATCACGATGTCTATGTTGTCGGTGCCGATACCGGTGGAAAGCACGGTGACGCGTTTGCCGTTGTAGAGTCCGGTAGCCCACACGAATTCACGTGAAGCGTTTTCGCATTCGATGCTGCTGAAGTAAGACTTGACCATAGCCACACGGCCGGGGTCGCCGACAAGGATCACTGTCGGAGCAAGTTGCTGAGGACGGATGTGAATGTGGAAGGCAGAGCCGTCGCCATTGATAATCAGTTCGGATTCGGGGATACGCATAATACTGTGGTTTAATGTTTTTTACGTTTGGATGAACGCAGGCGGCTCGACGACCGGACCATCAGCTCGTCGGCCCAGATGCCGCGGGCTGCAAGGATGTCGAGAATGACCGCCACGGTAGGGAAAAGCGCCGTCAGGTGGAACAGAGGATCGTTGCCGGTAATGACAAAGTCCACTATGAGCCAGGACTGGAGGGCGAAGGTGATGATCGCCGAAAGTACCGTGGTGCGCACCTGGAACACACGGAAGCGCCAGGTGGTCAGCGCCAGGACATTCAGCAGCGTGATCACTATCAGAAGCACAAGGTAAGGCCAGTAAGAGACATAGCTGATGTCTCCGGCCTTGTTACAGAAAAACAGCGCCGCGATAAGCGCGGTTGAGATTGCAAGATAAAGGGTCTGAACTCTCTGCCACATACTATACTCTTGAATTGAAACGGGCAAGCACGGCCTGCTCGTAGGTTTTTGACACGGGGATGCGGGGCGTGGAGTCGCTTTCCAGCTCAATGAAATAGCCTTCACGCTGGGACGACAGCAGGCGCACCTTGCGGATGTTGATGATGTATTTGCGATGGCAGCGCACGAGGTCGCTGTCGGCAAAGCTCTCCTCCACCGTCTTAAGGCGGCAGCGGAGCATATATTTCTTCATTTCGCCCAGGCTGTCGGAATACCAGACCTGGATGTAGTTGTCGTCGGATTCTATAAAAAACAGGTTGTCCGGGCTGATGACGAACTTGAGGGCTCCGGAATTGTCAAACAGCGTGATACGCTTCTCCTCGCTGGGCGGAATGGGGGCGTCGCTGACCACGCTTTCGTAGCTCATCAGCCGTATGGTATTGTCCTTGTCTTCAATCAAGAAATACTGGGCGGCAAGCACGTAGGGAATGCCCAGGGAGATGGAGGCATAGACCAGTGCGCTGGCAAACACGCGCCAGAACCTCATATTCTCGAGACGTATGATGCCGAAGTTGTCTCCTTCAATTGTAAAGAAAGAGTAAATCAGCGCAATCAGCACGATTTCCGCGATATTCCAAAGCACGTAGTGCAGTATCGTGAAATTCTCGGCGCCTCTGAGCATATAAAGCACCACCTTGCTGAACGAGACAATCGCAAGGGCTATGGCATAGAATACGACCGTAAACCAGAAAGCCTCGCTGCGTCCGAGATTGAACCAGGCATTGTGCGAAAAGGGTATGCTCACCAGCAGGAACACAAGCGAAAAGAAGGCCGTGAAAGTCACGGTCGTCACAAGCTGATGCTTTCCCAGGAGGGCCCTGGGGAACTGGTCTCGCAGAGATGGCATATCTACTGCAAATATATGAAAAAGTTTGTATATTTGCGAGCTAAACAATGCCCCTATGGAAAAAAGAGTAGTAGTCACCGGACTTGGCGTCCTGACCTGTATCGGCAACGATGTTCAGACTTTCTGGAACAGCCTGAAAGACGGCGTGTGCGGCATCGATTTCATAACTGAGTTCCCAACCGACGGGCTTCCCGTCAAGATAGCCGGAAAGATACGAGGCTTCGACCCCGCCCAGTACGGAATGGACAAGGCGTTCATCCGCAAGCAGGACCCCTTCACCATCTACGCTATGGCCTCGGCCTGGCAGGCGATGCAGGATTCAGGGCTGGTGGCCGGCGAGAATATTGACCCCGGCAGGCTTTCGACCTATGTCAGCTCCGGCATTGGCGGCTTCGAGACTATACAGCGCGAAGTCACCAAGATGGTGGAAGATCCCACCGGACAGTGGATTTCTCCCCTTTTCGTACCTACGATGATTTCGGATATGGCCGGCGGGCAGATTGCCATAAAGTTCGGCGCCCGCGGCTCCTGCATCGACATCGTGACCGCCTGTGCCACGGCGACCCACTCCATCGGAGAGGCCTACCGCAATATTAAGCACGGCTATTCCGACGCTATCATCGCCGGCGGCACCGACCACTGCGCGATTCCCATCGGAGCCGCAGCATTCGGCAACGCCCGCGCCCTCACCCGCGCCGAAGACCCCAAGCACGCAAGCCTTCCCTTCAACGCCAATCGCGGCGGATTCGTGATGGCGGACGGCTCCGGAGTACTGATATTGGAAGAATACGAGCACGCAAAGGCGCGCGGAGCCAAAATCTACGCAGAAATCGTAGGTTACGGCAGCACCTGCGACGCCTACCACGCCACAGCCCCGCGTCCGGACGGCAGCACCCAGGCGGCCTGCATATCCGAGGCCCTTCGGGAAGCCGGCTACCAGCCCGGCAAGGACCAAGTCTATGTCAACGCCCACGGCACCGGCACGCAGCTCAACGACGTGGCCGAAACCGCAGCCTACAAGATTGCCTTCGGGCAGGAAGCTTACCGCATCCACATCAGCAGCACCAAGAGTATGCACGGGCATATGTTCGGAGCGGCCGGTGCCGCCGAGGCCATCGCCACCGTGCTCGCCGGACTCTTCCTCATCCTGCTGGGCATCACCCGTCTGGGCACCATCATCCGCTACATTCCATACCCTATCGTCGTAGGCTTTACCAGCGGTATAGCACTGACCATCTTCACTACACAGATTAAGGACCTGTTCGGACTGCAAATCGCAGGCGAAGTGCCAGCCGACTTC